>JARRLT010000168.1:0-11949 GCA_037386725.1 Promethearchaeota archaeon | reverse complement strand
ACGAACGGGTTCTCCCATTTCGAGGTTAACACCTAATTTAAGTTTGACTACAGTAATCAATAGAAAAAATATTCAAAATCCTGATCTAAAACGTGCGGCAAAATGGAACACACGCATGGAATGGCACCAAAGGAACCTACTAATCGCCACTACAGAATTGAAGAGGATTGCTACTAATCTCAATATACCGGATCATGTAAAATCTGAGGCATTAAGTTATTATAAGAAAGCCTTTAAAAAGAAACTTTTAAGAGGGCGATCGATTAATTCAATGGTTGTTGCTGCATTATATTATGCTATAAGGAAAAAACGCATTCCTAGAACCTTTCAAGAAATTTTAGATGATACATCTGAAACACCTCGAGATGTAAGAAGAGCTTATCGAGCCTTAGTAAGAGAATTAAATCTTAAAGTTCCTACAACACAACCCAGTTCACTTGTCCCCAGATTCACAAATGAATTAGGATTAAACTCAGAAATAGAAAAACTAACAGCAAAAATTGTAAAAACTTATCGTAAGAATATTCCAACTAGTGGAAAGGATCCTAAAGGAATCGTTGCTGGAGCATTTTATCTAGCATCTAAAATAAAGAAGCTAGGTTTAACCCAAAGAGATATTGCCAATACAGTAGGAGTTACTGAAGTGACTTTAAGATCTCGTTATCAAGAGTTAAAAGATAAGTTAAAAGTGGAAGTCTAATAAAATTAAATAAATTTAAAGTAAATATATTTTTAATTTTTAAATTATAATAAAATTGAAATAAAATAAGAGAATAACTTAATCTTCTTTTTTCTTATCCAAATCTTCTTTTTTAAATAGACGTTTTTTGAGTTTTACCATTCCAGTATCTTCATTATACTCAACTAAATCAATCTTATCTAATTCATGAACTGCCCTGAGAACCATCGCTCCAGAAATTCCAGTGGTATTTTTGATTTGTTCTCTAGTCATTTCTTCTTTCTCTCCATGTAGTGTTAGGAGAATTCTAAAATGGGGTTGTCCTTGCCAAATTTCTTCTAATAAGACCATCGATATTGAGAGTAAAGCTTTCATTCGTTCGAAGCTAAATTCTGATTCCTCCTGGTCTTCGACAATTTTTGACAATTTTTTTAATTCTTCTTTTAATTTTTCATATTCATCTAAAAGTTTCATTTGTTCTGAGGTTAGATCACCAATTTTTTGATCACGTTCCGCTTTTTCTTTTTCTAATTGCTTCGTTGCTTCCTCAAGTTTCGTTTTTTCCAACTCAAGGGTTTTTTTGTCTGTCTCTAATTTTTGCTTTTCAGCTTCTAGCTTACTTTTTTCGTTTTCTAATTTATCTTTTTCTTTTTCCAATAGTTTAGCTTCATTGCTCAATTCGGCTTTATCTTTTTCCAAATTAACAAGTTCTTGCTTAGCAATTTCAAGCTTATGGATAATATCATGAACAGCATTTATCGTATCATCAATCACATTTATGGTATTTTTTTCTTCCATCATTGAAGTTCACAAATTAAATTATCTTTTTTTAAATAAATGTGTTTATATAATTTTAATCGTATAAATTCTCAATCTTTATAATAAATATTAGTATCAATTTATTTTAAATATGTTTTCATAATGTAAGTAAAACTGCAATCTCTAATTAAATACGTATTAACCTTTTTTAAATTTTTTAAAAGTTTAACTAAATGTTTTTATATAAAATAATTATTCTTTAATAAGAATGGAATCTTCTAGCCCATCTATTAAGATTATTTTAGTTTTTATTATACTTTTTATTATCTCATTAAATTTTTTGTATTTAAATAGGTCAATAAGTTATACTAATTATATAAGAGTCCAGGCGCAATCTGGTGGGGCTACTATTTATGCAAATCTATATATACCTTCAAAAACTCTAACGTTTCAAGAAAAAGCTCCCTTGGTAATTTATTGTCATGGTTTAGGGGGAGAAAAAGATATTGATCTTAGAATTCCCGTAGAACTTACAAAAAGAGGCTTTTTTGTTGCTGCTCTTGATTATCAAGGTTCAGGAGAAAGTGGGGGGTATATTTTAAATTTAAATACCAATAAAACAATGCCTGCTCTTGCTCAAGATTGTTCAAAAATTTTAGATGCTATTGAAAAATTACCTATTTATTCCCGAATTAATTCCTCTCAGATTGGATTGATAGGACATTCTTTAGGTGGTATGGTTGTATTAATGAATGGAGCATTAGACTCAAGATTTAAAGTGACAGTTGCCTGGTCACCATTAGTAAATTTTGATTTGAGAAAACTAGGGTTATCAGAAAACGGAACTTATGCCAAATATCTTCCTATAAACTTAATTAATGAAACGAAACCCGCTAATCTCATGATAATTGCCGATATAAATGATCCTATTGTTTCTTACAAGGGTAATGCCCTTGTAGCTCAGAATTTGACACATTGTAATTTAGTTACACTTAAAGGTAATTATATTGGAGGAGCACATTTTCTAATGACGGATGTTACGTTGTATAAAACAATAAATTGGTTTGAATCTCATTTCTTTGGTTCTGAAACAATTAATGGACCAATTACAATTTCATTTTATTTAAATTATGTCTTCTTATTTATTTCTCTTGCAATCATGTTTGTTACAATTCTTGGTTTAATAAGTTACTTTTCTAATTATTTTAAATTCAAATATGATAATCAAATTAGTAAAGATAATATTTTACAAAGCAAGGATTCAAAAAAGCTCATATTTTATCGAATTTTAAAGATTCTTTTTTATTTCACGCTTTTTATAATTCTTTGGTCAATATTTTATGTTAATTTTGACATCTTTGGATTACTATTTGCCTCGATATTTTTCTTTGTAACATATTCTGTCTGGAGTATTCAAAAATTTCTTAGAGAGAAAAAAAGCCCTATTACAAGGGAATTTATTATAAGTAAAGTAAAAGATCAATTTAGATTAAATGAAATTGGTTATTCGGTGTTGGGGTCATCAATCTTTTTGGGTTTTTATTTACTTTTTACAATGTCTTATCCCTTTGCTTTTCAATTCCCAAGTTCTTTGTTGGATTTTATATTAGCGACAGCGGGATTTCCTATATACTTATCACTTGAGGTTTTTTATAGAAAAGTGATTTATCCGAAATTAAATTTCATAACGAAAGAAAGATACAAAACAATTATTATAATTGTCTCGATTATAGCGGTTCAGTTCATTTTATATGGATTAACATGGAATTGGTCAATTTTACCGGGGGTTCTTACAACTCATATCGTATTTGCCACCGTTCTTATAATAAATACTTTTGTTTATGAGAAGACGAGACATTTTAGTAGTGTTTTTATTGTATCTTATTTAATTATCCAAATCTTTTTTGGGGCTGGTATAAGTCAGATTTTAGGAATTAGGAATATCCTCTCTGTCTTTTTATGAAAGAAAAAATTTGGAAATAATTAACCCAATAATTAAGATCTTTATGTACTGAAATTTACCTATTTTTTTGGTTATGAACAGTTTGAAGGTGTTTATCAATTAATTAAATTATTTATTTTTCCCAAATTTTTTAGAAGGCAAAATATTTGAAATAAATAGTATTAATCCAAAATTTATTTTATAATTTCTAAATCAATACTAAACAAGTTTTAGAAATTTATTAATAATCTACATAAAAAAGATATTACAATGAAAAAAATAGATAAGTCTTGGACAATAGAAAAAGGGGAAGTTCTCCAAAGTCTTGAAGTAAATCCTGAGAATGGTTTAAATCAGGAAGAAGTAGACTTAAGATTAGAGGAATTTGGACTTAATAATCTTAAAGAAGAAAAGCAGATTAATTTCTTTAAAGTTCTTATCCATGAAATCTTTGAACCGATGATTCTATTGCTTTTTACTGTAGGAATTCTTTATACTATTTTTGGAGTTTTTACTGAATACGGAGAATGGTTTGATGGAATCGTTATTTTTGTAATCATTACAATCTTAGTGTTAGTTGAGATTTCTAATGAATATCGTGCAAAAAAATCAATTGCATCATTACAAAAAATGGCAACACCCGAAACCACTGTTCTTAGGGAAAGGAAATATAAAGAAGTGGCCCCTAGGAAAATAGTCCCTGGAGATATTATCTATTTGAAGGTTGGGGAACGTGTTCCAGCTGATATAAGATTATTAGAATCATATGGATTGCAATCTAATGAATCTGTTTTAACTGGTGAATCCTTACCAATAGCAAAAGATGCTAATCTGGTATTGGATTATGATACCGAATTAATGGAACGTAAGAATATGGTCTTTGCAGGATCTACTATAACGAAAGGAAAAGGAAGTGGGGTTATTGTAAAGACTGGAATGGAAACGGAACTTGGAAAAATTGCGGGATTAGTTAAATCAATAAAAGAGCCAAAAACACCATTACAAAAGGCAATGAAACAATTATCTACCTGGTTAGTGTTTGTAGCTTTATTCTTTAGTATCGTAATTCCAGTAATCGGAATTTTCCAAGGTAAAAATCTTTTTGAAATGATTCTTACTGGTTTGAGTCTATCCTTTGCTACTATTCCTGAAGAATTACCCATTATTATTACTATTGTTTTAGCATTAGGAGCTTATATTCTCTCAAAGAATAACGCTCTTGTAAAATATTTGAAAACAGCAGAAACCTTGGGAAGTGTAACAGTAATTGCAACAGATAAAACGGGAACTTTGACAGAAAATATTATGAAACTATCAGAAATTTATACTAGTAACAATCTTGTTAAAATTGGAAAGGAAGGATTAGATTCAATAACTAGGGAAATAATCAATATTGGAGTCTTATTAAATGATGTTATCACTTCAAAAGAAGGTGATAAGGAATACAAAGGAGATCCAATGGAAATAGCTATGATAAAAGCTGGAAATCAATATGACATAAAATATAAGAATTTATCTAAGAAAAATGAATTGATCACCGAATTTAGTTTTGATAATGATAGGATGATAATGTCTCAATTATTTGCAGAGAATGGAGGATACAAACTATTAGTTAAGGGGGCAGTGGAACAAATCCTTAAAAGATCCTCGAAATTTTTAACCGTGGAAGGAGAGAAAATTCTTGATAAAAGCTTTAAAGAAAAAGTTCTAAAAGAAGTTGATGAAATGGCAAAACGAGGTTTAAGAGTAATTGCTTTTGCAAATAGGGAAGTGAATACAAAAGATATTACACAAAATGAAGCTGAAAAGGATCTAATCTTTATTGGTTTAGCAGGATTCGTGGATCCTCCTCGAAAAGAGGTAAAAGATGCCATTTCAGCATGTCAAAAAGCTGGAATTCGAGTTATGATGATTACTGGAGATTATGCAGAAACAGCGCGAACTGTTGCTAATCAATTAGGAATCGATGCTCGAAAAATTATCTTAGGAAAAGAAGTGGAGAAAATGTCTGAAGATGATCTAAAAGGAAGAGTGAATTATATTAATGTATTTGCAAGAACCACACCAGAACAGAAATTAAGAATAGTAAAAGCACTAAAAAATAATGGAGAAGAAGTTGCTGTTACTGGAGATGGTATTAATGATACTCCTGCCTTAAAGAAGGCCGACATCGGTGTAGCAATGGGAGAAACGGGAACCGATGTAGCAAGAGAAACTGCAGATATGGTATTATTAGATGATAATTTTACAACCATAGAGTTAGCAGTTAAGCAAGGACGAAAACTTTTTGATAACCTTAAAAAAGGAGTAAGATATTATCTGGCTGTAAAAGTGGCATTAATTGCGATTTTTCTTTTACCGATTCTTTTTGGAATTCAACTACCTTTTGCTCCAATTCAGATCATATTACTTGAATTATTTATGGATTTAGCTGCATCGGCAACGTTTGTAATTGAACCAAGTGAAACAAATGTCATGGAACGAAAACCACGCGATCCTGATGAAAAATTCATGAATCTTAATATGAATTTGGGAATATTTATTGGATCTATTTGTTTAATCACATCAGTTTTACTTGTGTATTTCGGTTCGATCGAATATGGTGCTACTCCTGCTGTAAGTAGAACCTTAGCTTTTGGAACATGGATGATAACACACGTCTTTTTAGCATTCAACTTTAGGACAGAAAAAGATTCCTTATATAAAGTAGGATTTTTATCAAATAAGTCTATGATAATTTGGGCAATTGCTTCTATTGCTACGTTATTTACAATAGTATACGTACCAGGATTACAGAGTGCTTTAAGAGTAGTCCCCTTAAGTGCCCTTCAATGGTTAATAATCTTTGGAATTTCCTTCTTGACAACCTTCTGGATAGAAGGTGTTAAGATTTTAAGAGAAAAGAAATTTAAGAAGTAAATTCTCATTTTTTCTTTTTTTATATGTCATAAATTTAAGAAGTAAATTCTCATTTTTTCTTTTTTTATATGTCATAAATTCTTTTTAGTTACTAAATAGAAAGGAGTATTAACTAATCTAAAACAGTTATGGAAAATAAAAAAAGGTAAGAGATATTTCTTATTGTTGAGTCCAGAGATTTGAGAGATTTATAATTATTTCTGATGCTTTTTGTAAAGCTATAGTAGGAATATACTCTTTTTTTGAGTGATAAAGAAGTCCACCAGTAAAAATGTTAGGTGTAGGAATTCCTTTAGCGCTTAAACGAGATCCATCAGTCCCTCCTCTAATTGAATGCATCTTCAAATCTAAACCAACTAATTTTATAGCTTCTTTTGCTAAATTGATTATCTTATTTTCGTTTTCAATATAAGTTTTCATATTTTCATATTGATGCTCAAAATCTAGAGAAATTTCCAAACCAGGATATTTTCTTTCATATAAAGCTTTCAAATCCTTTAAAATGCCCATTCTTCGTTCGTTTTCTTTAACCTCATAGTCTCTAATAATCATTGTTGCATTTGATTCTTCTGGGACACCAGAAAGATTCATAAGATGGAAAAAGCCCTCTCTTTCTTCTGTATGTGTAGGTGATTCGGCTTCAGGAAGATCACTCAGAAATCTACAAGCAATATGGATTGAATTTATCATTAAATTTTTAGCATATCCAGGATGTACGTTCATACCTTTGAATTTTAACCTTGCCTTCCATGCATCAAAACATTCAATTTCTAATTCCCCCATTTCTGATCCATCTAAGGTATAGCACACTTTTGGTAATCTTTCTAAACTAATATGATCGGTTCCTTTCCCTACTTCTTCATCTGGAAAGAAACAAACCGTAATTGGTCCATGAACAAGTTCGGGATATTTTTGCCAAGCAGCACAAGCCGCAATAATCTCTGCAATTCCAGCCTTATCATCGGCTCCTAAAAGCGTATCTCCTTGAGATGTTACAATATCTAATCCAACGTACTTATTTAATTCGGGAGAATCTTCTGGAGTAAGAGTTAATTCGGGATTACTTTCAAATTTAATTTCTTTTCCATCATAATCTTTATGAACGACTGGTTTCACATCTTTCCCGTTTACTGCCGGTGATGTATCTATATGGGATAATCATATTCATCATTAATTTTGATAGTGCTTAAGTTATTGAATACAAATTATTAAAAATTCTTTGTCAATTCTTTTTATTTTCCTTGATAATCGGGTTGACGTTTTTCCAAAAACGATTTTTTTCCTTCCCAGTGATCTTTCGTGCCCATATTTTTTACATATAAATCAAATTCATTCTGTAAAGAGGGAAATAATTCATGAGTTAATGAGTAATTAATCATCATTTTGTTAAATCCTAAACATCTTGTCGGAAGCTTAGCAATTTGTTTTATAAACTCACGAGACTTTTCTAAGAATTTGGATTCTTGATATACCTTATTAACTAAACCAATTTTTAGAGCTTCTGAAGCATTTAAGTGTCTTCCAGTAAAAGTTATTTCTGTAGCTTTAGCTAACCCCACAATTCTTGGAAGAAACCATGATGCTCCACTCATCATGCAAATCGCTCTTTTCGCTCGATGATCTCCTATTTCCAAATTCTCTGAGGCTAATCTAAAATCACAAGCTAACGCCAACTCAAACCCAGCACCTAAACAATACCCATGCAAAAGGGCAACTATGGGTTTAGGAACTTTTCTGAGTAGTTTAATCATTCTTTGATGGGGCAATCTAGATTCGTCTGGTAAGGGATTGAACTTAAAACCCTCTTTTCCCATGCTTTCCAAATCATCTCCAGAGCAAAAAGATTGACCTGCACCTTTAATTATAATTACTCTTATTTTCTTATCTTTCATAGACTTCTCTAGAACATCTACAACTTCCATTATAAGTGCATAATTAAGTGCGTTTAGCTTATTTGGTCGATTAAATATAATTTAAAAAGATTAAAAAGTAATTTTTACCAAATATGGAATTTTTCGTTTAATTTTGGACCATACACTATAAAATACGAGACTGTTAAGTCAACTATTCCCGCATAAAGATTTAAAATTGGTGTAAATATTAAGATTGCACTAAGTCCAGTAATATTCGCAAAACCAATAACTTCCAGATTCATATATTGGAAGAAATTCTTCCAAATTGTGGCAAAAAAGATGAAATTCAAGGCTAACATTGCTATTATCCTTATTCCAATACTTAAGATTCCCGTTGTTACATACACCTTTAATTTCCCTAGCGATTCACTATTTAATTGTACCGATTTCCAGATTTTTATAATGATAATTGGAATAATGATATGAGGAATTGTCGCAAAAAATTTAAAAGCTGGTCCAATTCCCGTAGGATCAATAATTAATAATCCGAATGATCCGGTTATGCTAGAAATAACTCCTGCTAATGGGCCAAATATCAGAAAACAAGTAATCCACACCCAAGAGGTTGGATCAAATAACGCGAACCCCCATCCTTGAATTCTTGAGGCGTTAATAACTGGACCTAATACGATGGCGATAATCGTGGAAAGGGCGCCGAAAATTGCTCCACCAGCAATCTGAAGAGTTCTTTGTGAAGCTTTTGACCTAACTGTTGATTTCTCAATCGTATCTTCATCAAATTCAATTTTTTCAGTTTTTTGTGATGTCATCTTAAATCATTTAATTACTTCTATGATGTCAAAAATTATTGGGTTTTAATAATAATTTTTAGTATCATAAAAATCCTAAAAAGAAAGTACAAAGGCATATTATCACCAATATTTAGTTCATATTTACATAAATATAAGATATATTAAATAAATCTTTTCTATAATACAATTTAGATTTATACAAGATGCTCTATCGAATGTTATCTAACTGTTTCGATCTACTCAAAATTGGATTGATAAAAAAATTGATTTTTCTCTCCCTGTAGATTAATATAATATTAAATATACTGTGAAAGAACCAAGTATCATTCAAAAATTCTATAGATTAGTATATTGAAACAAATCTCATTTCGTTTACTAATACTTTGCTCTATAATACCAAGATTTCAAATCTCATTCTCTCATTACTCAAATTGAGAATGATTATCTTGATAAAAAATTATTTAAGTTTTAATCTCCTAAAAATAAAACAATTATTTTTAAAAAAAGATAAAAATTTACAGATAAAATGAACTTAAAAAGACCAATAAAGATAGTTGTAATAGTGCTGATCGCAGCTTTAACTATATTTTCAATCGGTATAAGTATTTATATGTTTCCATCACGGTATAATTACACTATACCTAATAGATTAGTCGTAGCGGTTTCAAATGGACCTTCAACTATTGATCCACAAGATGCATTGGATAGTGCTTCTGCTAATGTGTTAGATAACTGTCTGGAGGGATTATATGCATATAACTTGAGTGATCCTAATCTTCCAATAATTCCAAGGTTAGCTTCCGCAATGGGAACTTGGAGTGGTGATAATTATACCGTTCCACTTAGACAAGACGTAACCTTTCAAGATGGTTCAGTTTTTACCTCTGCTGATGTTGTATGGTCATTTAATAGATTAATGAACTTAATGAGCTTAGGAAAAGCTACAGCGGCTGAATTGTATAAAGTTTATGTTCCTTCGATAAATGATACCATAAACATTATTAATAGAGTAGTTGCAAACGGTCCTTATTCTGTGACATTTGTATTAAATACTACTTATGGTCCATTTGTACCATTATTATGTTTTGAAGGTTCTATGATTATGAAGGCAGATTCAGAACCTGTTGATAATAACATCGATCTTCTAACTGGATCCCTCGTCGGAACCGGACCATGGATTTATAAGTCCTATGAAACTGGTGTACAAGTTACTTTTGATGCATATAAAAATTACTGGCGTGGAGCTCCACACTTTAATCAATTAATTTTCGATGTTATTCCTGATTCAAATGCAAGGGATATTGTAATGTTAGCTGGAGATACTGATATTTATTTAACACCTAGCCAAAGTTTGTTATCCACCTATAATACCACATCGGGTCTTGTATTAAAACGAGTTGGTTCAAACCTCGCAACATCTTATTTAGGTATGAATAATAAGCTGATTCCTGTGAATATCAGAAAAGCAATTTCCTATGCACTGGATTATAGCTCTATTCTAACAGATGTATTTAAGGGTTCTGGATACAGAATGAATTCCCCAATTCCTAAGGGTATTACATTCTCGAATTATTCATTTAATGTGGCGACATACAATATTACTATCGCAAGGCAAGCAATGCAATCTGAATTTCCCAGCACTGCTCCATCCGATGTACAAGATGATAATTCGTGGAAAAATATTACATTAGCCACTTATAATTATACTTACCCAAAGGGTGATTCTATAAGGGAGAAAATCTATAATATTCTCTTTGATAATCTTGGAGCCGTTGGTATCAAAGTTGAGAAAGCAAGTACTTCATGGACGAATTATGAAAATATGCTTTTAGAATTAGATGGAAAAAGTAGAAATGATCTGGGTCTATTTTGGATGGATTGGAGTCCGACGAATTATCTTGGTACGTATGATTATTTGAATCCATTAATTACCAATCGAACTCTCGCTTCGAATTATGCTCAAGTCAATGATTCTCAAGTTCAATCATGGATGGAACAAGCTGTGAAGGAAACCAATTCTACGATTCAACAAGTACTTTATAATAAAATCCAGAAACGATTAGTAGAAGAGGTATACCCATGGGCTTTTGGATTCACTGGAGTTAACTATGATGTATGGAAATCGGATATTCATGGCTTTTCTTCAAATGCGATGGATAAAGCATACTTTTATCCTTGTTATCGTTCTTAATTTCCTCCATTTTTTGAGTGATAATCTCATTGAACATAATTATCTCCTACGAAATATTTGGTTCCTTATAGATTTTAATAATTTACTATATTTTTATCATTAATGAAAAGTCAATCATCAATGAAGTATAAAGATATCTCGTTTATCAATAATATTCATTCAATGGCTGTTATTGGTATATCAAAAAGAAGGGACTTCTTTTTTCTAAGAAATCATCAAGAAAACTTTAAAGGTTCATTATATGCGGTTCATCCTACAATAAAACAAATTCCAGGATTTGATGATGGTACTCAAGGAAAAATATTTAAATCCGTTAAGGATATACCCCAGGAAGTTGATTTTGTATTTATTGCTGTTCCTCCTTCTCAAATTATAAGTGTCATAGATGATTGTGTTGAAAAAGGAGTTAAATTAGCAAGTATCTTTACAGCTGAATTTTCTGATGCTGGGACAAAAGAAGGTATCGAATTAGAACATAAATTATTAGAACATGCTAAAAATGAACTTCGAATTTTAGGTCCAAATGGTATGGGTTTATTTTATCCAAAGTTAGGTATCGCATGGAGGCCTCATTTTCCAAATACACCAGGAAACATTGGATTTATAGCTCAATCTGGTGGAATATGTAATATTGCAATATACTCTTCTATTCGACTTGGAATTAATTTTTCAAAAGTTTTATCTTATGGAAATGGTTCTGACTTAGATTTTGTTGATATTCTTAGTTTTTTATTAAATGATCCTGAAACTGACATTATTCTTGCATATGTAGAAGGACTAAAAGCCCAAAGGGG
>JARRLT010000167.1:0-18241 GCA_037386725.1 Promethearchaeota archaeon | reverse complement strand
TGTTCACCTTTCTTTTTTTATTTCTATCACTATATTTTGAAGCAGAAAATGCCTTTAAACGTATGTTACTGTACGAACCCAGTGACAAACGCGGGTCTGCTAACCATTGAACTTGTAGCGTTTCTTTTTCTTGATAACTAAAGTTATTAAATGATTGAACGATGGAATCTGACTTCAGAGGGGTATCACTATCGGTCTTCCCATATAATTTGCAACGTTAACTGGAAGGTCATAAACCGCTTCAATGTTCTGAGGGCTTAATACTTCGTGACCACCAGCAACAAAGATTTTTCCTTTTTTCAGCATGATGAATTTATCAGAATATTGCATTGCCAGATTTAGGTCATGCATTGTCATTACCGCTGTTAAATCGCTTTTTTTAACAACATCGACCAAAGTAGTCATTATGCGATGCTGATTGCACAAATCAAGGTTGCTAGTGGGCTCATCTAACAGCAAGATTTTTGGTTCTTGCACAAGAGCGCGGGCGATTTGCACCTTTTGCAATTCCCCGCCGCTTATTTCATCGATGTAGTTAAGTGAAAGCATATCCAGACCTAAACGATTTATCACGTCCTTAGCGACTTTGATATCTCTCTTAGTTATGTCCCAGTTAATATGCGGCTTTCTTCCGAGCAGAACAGAATCGAAAACAGTAATTTTTGAAACATCAGCTCGCTGAGGCACGTATCCTATTTTTTTAGCAACGTCAATTCGACTCATTTTGCGAAGTTCCTCTTCGTCAACCATTATAGTACCTGTTCTTGTTTTTAGTAGACCATTGATACATTTCAGCAGTGTTGATTTTCCAACTCCGTTAGGTCCTAGTATGGCTAGAACTTCGTGAACTTTTACATCCATGCAGATTTGCTGTAACAGAGACGTAGAGTTGTTATATGAGAATTCGATATCTCTGACTTTTAACTTCATTTTCTGTATATCCACGAGAAAATAATCCTTTTATAAGATTAGGAAACTTTGAATAATTTTCAAAATTTTTTATCTTAGTTAGAAAACTTGCTTTATGTTCAGGGCGAAAACCTAAAAGATCCATAAATTCTCCAATCTTTTCTGCGAGATTATCGGGTACCGAAAACCCATAGAAATCAGTTCCTATTCCAACATAATCAATTCCAATTAAATTTATGACATAATCTATGTGATCAAGCCAATCATTGATAGTTGTTTCTGATTTATCTACCAAAAACCCTGGAACTGCTAAAATCCCTACATACCCCCCCTTATCTCTTAATGCTTTTAATATTTCATCTGGTTTTCCTCTATCATGGAGATATAAACCTTTAGAAAATGTGTGGGTCGCAACAACGGGTTTTTTAGAATATTGGATTGTATCAGTAGTTGTTTGAATACCACAATGGGAAATATCTATTAAAATCCCAAGTTCATTCATCTTTTTAATAACTTGTTTTCCAAAATCAGTTAAACCTCGATCTCTTTTAGCTGTACAACCCGTTCCAACTAGATTTTTAGTATTGTAAGTTAATTGCATGATTCTAAATCCTTGCATATAATAAAGTTCTATATAATCTAAATTATTCCCAATATGTTCCATACTTTGAAAATTCAAGATTATTGCTTTTTTATTTTCTTTTGAAGCTTTTAAAATGTCATCGGCTTTAAGGACTTTTACAAAAAATTCTGGTCGATTGTCAACCATATAGGTCATAAACGAAAAATTATGAAATACACCTTCAAAGGAGTAAGGTTTTGAATATAGAGGCCCTAAGGTCCAGCTAACACAGTCAACCATAGATTCGTTCCATGCAATTTTGTAATCTTCAAAATAATCCTTATCGTTAACCACTTTTTTGGCGAACATTAAAACTAGTTGAGGGATTATGTTCCAAGGATTTATTCCTTTTTCTATTAATTCATTATTTTTAGAAATGAGATCTTTACTCCATATTAAAGGACCATGACTTAATGAATCAATCGTTAGATTATTTTTCATGAAATGTTCAATTTTTTCATTCATATCCTAAATTTTCTCTTTCTTAGTTTTAAATATTTCTATTAAAAAGAGATATTATATTCATGATGAACTGATAAAGCGTAAAAGTTATTTTTTACAGCTAATTTATATAACTAGATTTAATCAAATTCTATATATACCTTTAGCCCAGTAGTGTAGCGGCCAAGCATTCGGGGCCCTGAACCCTGAGACGACGGTTCGAAACTCACAGGAAATTTACCCGTTAGCGAGATTCCGTCCTGGGCTACCATTTTTTATTTTAATTATGTGCTTTATTCAAGTATAATATAACTAAAAGCAGTTAATTTTATAGAGAGAAATAGAAAAGAAATCTAATTTAATATTAATTTGCTATTAAATAACGAAAATTCTTTAGATTATTGATGCTATTAACATCGACTACAATCTTTCTGAAATCTTGGATAAATCCCTCGAATACCATGAATATGGTTAGATTGTTATTAGAAAAATATTGATTTTTACTTACAATTTGATCCTTATAATCTGTCTCTATTTTAGTAATTTTTTTCTGGGATTCAATGCTATTCGGAAGTACAAACATCATATTTCCTGTTATTTTTTTAGTCAGTGATTTAAAATCAAGATCCGAATCTATATTTTCAAGGCTCGCAATTTCATCCGATGACATTAATCTTAGTAGAGCATCTCTTACGAGTTTAGATCTATTCTCATATTGATTCTTTGATATCAATTTGTTAATAAATTTCTTGATTGAATCATTTATCGAGATGCTAATTATAGGAATAGTTTACCACCAATTTTAATAATGCTTACTCTTACATAATAATTTCTATTAAGCTATATAAATATTTGTTAGAAAAAATAAATTTATTTAGATATTAGGAACCATCATTCTATGAAGATTTACATATAGTGAAAAATTACTTTCAAAATAAGATTTTAATAGAGAATTTTAAAATGATTTATGGATGAGTTTGTTCAAGATCGCCGTATTTTGATTGAAATGTCTCGATACTTTTTGAAATTATTGTATAAGCAAAATTCTTATCTTTCCATTCTTTGACTTCAGCGTACGATTTTTCTTCCAGATTTTTATATGTTCGAAAAAATTCACTGATTTCGTTTAGATAATGATTGGGTAGATGATTAATATCTTTATATATATTGTAAAAAGGATCATGAGAAGCGACTGAAAGAATTTTTTCATCCAAGCCATTTTCGTCTTCCATAACCAGAGCACCAATTGGTTTACATTCAATAATTGTTAAAGGATAGGTAGAATGGGTAATCAAAACTAAAATATCAAGTGGATCGCCATCTTCAGCTAATGTTCCGGGGATAAATCCATAATCTTCGGGATAGATAACACTTGAATGGAGCACACGATCCAACTTTATTAAATTGGATCTTTTAGACATTTCATATTTATTTTGTGTTCCTTTCGGGCACTCTATTATTGCATAAACCACTTCCGGAGGCTTAGGTCCTGGAAGAACATTTTTCCAATATATCATTAATATAATTAATTTAAAATGTCTAAAAGAATTTTTGATCAAATCCTTGAACTCGTATATTTTAGATAGATACTATAATAGGGTTTAATTTAATTTACAAAAGAGTCATTAATAATTTCAAAAAGAGTTTTTTACCCTTAAATAGCTTTAATAATACAAACAAGAAAAAAATCTTCAAAAATCCCTTACGTTTTACTTTTTATTTAACATAAGAACTTTAATTATAACAATTGTAAAACTTGTAGTAAGAGGAATTAAGGTTAAGAACCGAAATTTAGATAAATCACAAAAATTGTTTAAATAATAATTGTTATAATGATGTTAATTAACAATAAATTTTTTAAATCATTTGAGAGAATTAGAAATAACTCTATATCTGAATTGACCTTGCAATAATTCCTCGTAAATATGAGAAAAAAATATATTCAAAACTTAAGAAATGAGCGGCTTAAGGGCATTCGCACTAATTTAAGAAGATTATTAATTCAATCTGTAGCTAATGAGCAATCTAAATATTCTGATGCTCTGTCCGAATTAGATGTCGAGAATCCTGCAGATGATCAAAAATATCGGGAAAATCACGAAAAATGGTGGGAATTAGAAAGATTGATAAGAAAATCTATCTGCCAATGCCCGGTATGCAAAAGATCCGATAAAAATATGACTTACAATCCATATTATGACACTTGGTTCTGTAATGATTGTTATCTCCTGAATCAAAAATATTATAGAAAAGAAGGAAAATTTGAATGGTATCCTTAATGTATATTTACACTTGCATTAAGTATAACTGGAGATTAGACCTTAATACGATGTAAAATAGATATTAATAATATAGGTAAGAAATCATAATCATCATTTTATATCTGAATTGACCTTGCAATAATTCCTCGGAGATTTTCTATATCATTTGTGAGCTTATCTGCATCAACATCACTAATACTCTCATCCTTTTCGTATTTATTAAGTAATGTGAGCCAATATTCAATTCTTCCTAATACGGGATTATTTGTAATTTATTTCGAATATTTTGTGCTTTCCACCGAAGCATACAATAATCGCTAATCTCTGCTAAATTCTGAGTTATAGCCATGACATCAATAGTTTTTTCTCGTTCATCAGTTTTAATCTTTCTAATAATGTTAATTTCTTCAAAAAGTAATTCAATCACTTTAGCAAGAAATCCAGTTAACTGACCTGGATTTGCACACCACACTCTCACTTCCAAGGATTGACTTGTTTCAGATACGTAAATCCGAGTAATAATTCTCTGCCCTCCAATCTTCGTTTCTGAACAATGCCAAGACTCTGCCTCATAATTGCCCTTATTATCGGAACCTTCATGTGAAGTAACTGTACTTGTTTCAAAATGTTTAAGTGTTCTTATCGCCGCCCGAAATGCTAACCTCGGATCTAAATCAGCAATTAGAAAGGCTCTCGCATCGTTAGGTAGACTTGAAATAGCTAATTGGCAATCCTCTATTGAAGTCAATGAAGTACATACTAGTGGACACTTAATTTGAACTTCTTTCTTTCTTAAACTGATCGTTTTTTGTTTACCTGCAGCATTCTTATAAATAACTGTTCCTCCTATATTAGAAATCCCACATTCTTTAGGTTCTAAATAGAAATCTACACCCCGAGAATTCTGAGATTCTATTACAGGAATACTTATCATTGGTTCTTTTACTTTATAACTTGATGGAGCATCCAAAACCACTTTGACATTATTAATTGCCATAGAACTGTTATTTCTAACTACCACTTTAAATCGAACTTGTCCTCCAACAAAATCATATTCTCTTACAACTTCAACTTTATCATCATCTTGTGGTTCAACACCCTTTTGGAAATATTTTGAAGAGGGCTGTTCTTTCATCGAGACACTATAAGCAACAAAAAGTTTTTTAGCCATATCAATATATCCGTCAATATCACCCCTTCCAATTAATAATGCAAGTGTTTCTTCGATGCTGGATTCAGTTACTCCCATTCTATTGGCTAACTCTCTTAAAGGCATTGTTCTATATGCTTTTGCTAGTTCTTTTATTTTTCCTTCCAAGTGTTTTTCTGTCATGAATTCGCGTCTTTGAGTGAAAAGCCCTTTTAATTGACCATTTTTTATGAGGTCGTGTAAACTTTTTCTGGCTAACTCTACCGCAATTTTTAATTCTGTAGCGAGTTTGTTTAATTCAAATATCCCCTTTTTAATTGCATAATCTTTGATCTCCTTATATATTTGTAAAGATGTGATTACTTCATTGCCTCTATCGGCAAAATAAGCATTTACTGCCTTGGTTTTCATGAGATTAACACAAAAATTTTTAATTAAATCTTTAGGTAATTGGAACTGATTTCCGAGTATTTTTAATGAAACTCTCCCTTTTTTATTAATCTCATCAATAATGGTTTGAGTAATATATTTTTGAGTATAATAGTTCTTTTTATCAATAGAGAAGGACCCTTTAATTTTATAATTACTAATAAGTTTATAGATTACCTTTAAAGCTATTTCTGAACTCATGTCCAACATAGCTCCAATATTGTCTACCTTAATGTTCCCATCTTCTTCAAATTTGTTTAGCAATTTTTCTCTAATCTCCGGAGGAATATAATAAAACATTTTATTCCCTTCATCTATAATCCCATAAATTCTTTTTTCTTCCAAATATTTGTTAATTAACTTGATCATTTCTTCTTGAGGGATATTAAATGAGCTCATAATGGTTGAAAAATTAGTTATTGGCCCACGTTTCAAAAGATCAAGAAAACATTTAGGACATATATCTTTTCCTTCCTTTTCTCTTAATTTTTTTCCACATAATTTGAAACCTTCAACTAATTCATATCGATTTGCTTCTCTTGCTAATTTTTCTCTAGATTGGAAAAATAATCCCGGAGTGTTTAGATAACTATTCCAGGAACATTTGGAACATTGCAAGTAATATTGACCAGAGGATAATTTATCCAGAGTTAATAGGGAAGCACATTCGGGGCATTTACTATCTTCTATAATCATACATCGGTATCCTGTATCTGCAGCTTTAGCCTTCGAATATAACATTTCATGTTTTTTGCATTCCCAACGTTCTGTAGTAGCTATATGGTTTAGGCAAAACGAGCTACCACAATTAATACAATTATATTTTTTGTAGCCCAGTTTTTAATGATTCAAATTTTATTGTAAAATTGGTTAGACATTTGTATCTTAACTCTATGGTATAATAAGTCTTTTTTTCTTTAATGTTTTTACATTTGGATAAATAAGCTGCTTTATTAAATATTTTAAAATCAAACAGAAAAGTTTAATTAATATTCAATAGGTAATTAAAGGTAACGATTTAATGAAATATTCTAAGCGCAAGATAAGTTTTCGAGTAAAAATGATAATTTTTCTTTTAATTGCATTAATTAAGCTATTTAAATCTTTAAATCTCTAATTTTTACTCAGATCTCGTTTAAACTAAAATTTTTAGAAATTAACTTCAATTTTAAAAAAATTCATAAGTTTTGCAAAAATTTCTGTTCTGGATGCTATATCTCCGGAATAGTCAATTTTAATGTGTTGATCTTCGGAATAGTAATAAAAGTCAACTTCTTTAGGATTTAGAGTGTACTTCAACTGACTAACTTTTCCTTTAAGCTTTTCCTTATTAGAAATTCGTTTAAACTTTCCTTCTAAATGTGAATTATAAACAGTAATTATTAATATTGGTTTATAGTAGAGATATCTTATTAATCCTCCCAACCATATAGGGAGGGCTCCAAAGATTAGGCTAATCAACAAACTAGAAATAATTGATGGAACTAGATTCTTATCTTGAAAATTTATTAATCCTGTAAAAAACCAAAAAATAAAAAATCCTATAAATCCTCCAATAAAATAACTTTTAGGAGAATATACGTTTAAACTTCCCTTCATAGTTCCTTCTCTTAAAATTTATTTTAATATTAAATCTGCTGTGATTTATTATTGATCATAGATATTTAATTTTAACTTATTCCTAAAAAAGATAGGATTTATCCGCATCTTCTTTCCAGGTTTTTGAAAATGAAATCCATTGTTATGATTAAGATAGTTTGAATGAGTTTAACTGAAATAAAAATTTAAATAAAAATTATGGTTTTAAATTTAATTTTTGGAAATTATATATTTTCACTCATAATTTTACCAATCTTGATTTTTATAGCACGTTTAGGTGATGTTACTTTAGGCACCCTAAGAATTATTTTTATCTCACAAGGAAAGCGTAAATTAGCTCCTTTAGCTGGATTTTTTGAAGTACTTATATGGTTGATTGCAATGGGACAAATTTTCAGCAATTTAACCAATATAATCTATTATCTTGCTTACGCAGGGGGCTTTGCCTTAGGTAACTATGTGGGGTTAATTATTGAAAATAAACTTTCCTTAGGGTTGTTAAGCCTTCATTTAATTACTAAAGAAGATCCTCAAGGATTAACAAAAGAATTGAAAGCTCAAGGATACGGATTAACAACTTTAACAGCTGAGGGATTAAAAGGAAAAGTAAAATTATTGGTTATGATTATAAAACGGAAAAATTTGAATAAGATATATGAAATAATAAGAAAATTTCATCCTAATGCTTTTATTTCAATTGAACAGGTAAAATATGTAAAAGAAGGGAATTTTCCCCCTAGAGAAAAATTAAGATGGCATTTATTTACAATAAAAAAATAAATGCCTCTTTTCGATTTTTTTAACCTTAAATAGAAAATTATCAGAGCCTAAAAATATTTATTCCAAAATAGCTAAAAATCATAACAAACACATTAAAAATGACT
The DNA here is from genome assembly GCA_037386725.1 of Promethearchaeota archaeon. Taxonomy (GTDB): domain Archaea; phylum Asgardarchaeota; class Lokiarchaeia; order Sigyniarchaeales; family SOKP01; genus JARRLT01. Next base: position 9,946 of record JARRLT010000167.1, on the reverse strand, counting down.
ATTATCGATAACATTGCAATCATAATTTTATTTCTCCTCGGATTTTTATCTTGCTTTACAAACTTAGAGGTTCCTTGTTTAACAAGAGCTAAAGGAAATAAACCAATAAATGTACCAAGAGAAAAGTAAAATACTATTAATAATCCTTCAATAATTCCACTAGAGAGTGAATATTGTAAGCATTGAGAATAGATGATAACTTCAAAAATACAAGGTGCAAAACCAACCAGAATACCAAACAAGTAAGAAGTTCGATTTCTTTCCCAATTTAGATTTAAAGGGAAATTCTCCTCCTTAAATCTTGAATGAGGATTATAATCAGTAACTAAAATGAGAATAAAAATAACTATTGCTGCTATTGAAGAGGACATGGCACCGAAAAAATTGATTGCAGGCGCATTAGGAATAAATCCAAATAATATTGGGATAGAACTAATAAGGACAGAAATTAAAGCAATCAACATATTTGCTGACATTAATCCCAATCCATATAAAACTAAGATGAATAAACTACGTTTTATATTCTTTGAAATACCAAACGACCAAAAGAAAAAGATTGACTTATCCTCACATGGTAATGCTGTATGTAGTATTCCAAGTAAAAACGATGGAAGGAAAATGATAACTAACGGATCTATGAAAAATTGAAGCATTTTTGGTCTTGGGTTTTTTTAAAGATTAAAATATATGTATAAATATTTGTTTAAATTTATTAATTCTTTGTTAATGGACTAACCTTTTACTCTTTTATTGATAATGTTATTTTGATTAAATAACATTCTCACGGTTTAAAACATATACAACAAAGTCCATGTTAATTTTATAAATGTTATTCAAAATTTATATTTTCTATGTTAGAAAAACTATACTTTTTTAGTATTTTTCAGATTTTTCAATTTTAGAACTGAATGTGGCTTTAATAATTTTAAAATAGAATAAAAGCAAACACAAAGGAAAATAGTACTCTCAAAATTGAAGGGAAAGAAATCTTTAATCAAGTACCATAACCCCATAAATGCTAAATCAATAAACGTAAAAAAATAAAAACTCCATTTTAAATATTTTCTAATTTTTTTCTCTTTGGGCAAACTTAAGATGACTATAATCAATAAGGGTGTTAATATTAGAAGATGGTGATCCCAAGAATCAAAGTAAGACAATAACATAATTATTATTCCTAAAATATACCCGTATAAAATGTTAATCTTTTTATTTGTTTTGAGGATAAAGAAATAAAATGCAATTAGTAATAAAGGAATAACCACCATAAGAAATATTAAAAACTCATTGAATGAGATATGAAAAATATACAAGAAATTTGTTACTAACTTAGTTATACTAAAGGAAAAATTCATAATGTATTCTTCCGTACCTGTTAAGTTTGTTTGGATGAATCCAATTAATAATTTTGGGAATATTAGGAAAAAAACAATATTTAACAAAACTGGAATAAATACACCTAAAATTCGGATTATGCTTTTCTGAAACTCAAAAATTATAGCCCCTTTAGTTTTGTTATATCTTATAATCAATAAAAATGGAATTATAAGAAAAGTGATTGGCTTTACTAAAAAACTGAGTCCTAAAATAATTCCTGCTAATAAATTATATTTCAAGGAATCATGTTTAATGAAAATTAACAGTGAAAGAAAAATGAAAATAACAACTAATAAATTAATTTGACCTAAAATATAATTAAAAAGAATGGGCAATCCTATTAGAAATAAACTACAGTAATAAGAAATATCCTCCTCTTCAATCTTATGGTCATTAAAATTAATATTTAAAATCACATTATACATCAAAGAAATCAATATTAATATTATAATTAGATTTAGAAAAAGAAAAACACTAAATCCAATATCAAATCCCAATAAGTAAAAAGGCGCAAAAAGGAGTGCAGTTATCGGAAAGTATCTATATGGCCAACGATAATTTATCTGATTATAGATTTGGTTGATATTTGTAATTGAGAGTCCTCCAGCTTTAAAATATATTAAAAAATCATTTTGATTTCTAAATATTATGAGAGTTAATAAAAGAGAAACAAGAATGTAACCAATATGAATAAAAAATGCAATTTTAAAAATCTTATAAGTTTTCATTCTGGAGTAAATAAAGGAGACATTCTAATTTGGAAATGTGGAGTATGTAATGGAAATAAAATGAAACATATTTTTCCTTATTTTTATTATATAATAGCAAATCCCGACTAGTGAACCCAAGACTAATCCTATTGTCACTGGAATCGTGTATATTGGTATAGAATCTAAAGAAACATCAAAAATCACTTGATTATTTTGTAAATAGATTTTATATGAATCAAGTATGCCATTTTCTTTATATTCAACAACAATATGAATTGACTCATTAGGATAACTTTGATCAATCGTATCTTTTTGTAAATCCACGTAAATCATATTAATCACCCTTGTGTCTATTTCATACCATTTAGTAAAATGAATATCCTCTAAATACGCTCTTAAGGGAACTGGTAAAAGAAAATTTATGAAGGGAAGTCTATTAGAGAAATTATAATCTATTTTCTGAGAGATATTTAAATTTAAAGACAAAATTGAAGCATTTTCACTATTACCAAAGTTATTTGACCACTTCCATTTTAAATAATTTATAATTAGATAAGATTTGTTATAAGATATAGTAGAAATTTGCCACTTCATTTTAAAATTTGTATCGATTCCTTTAAAAATGTCTGAAGAACTCCAATTATCCCCAAAAATATGTTTCATTTTATTTCCATTACATACTCCACATTTCCAAATTAGAATGTCTCCTTTATTTACTCCAGAATGAAAACTTGATGCTTTAACACTTTGTAAAGTTGAAATACCTAATAAGAAAAATAGAATCCCCATTACCAAAATTCTTTTTCTAACCTTCATTATCCCTCATCTCATCTATGATTTGAATCTTGTTTTGATCTTCTTCAACCAAATCATCATTATATTTAAAAGTTAATAAATACTTAAGAATTCCATAGAATAGAATGAAGAATGCTATTATTGCTAGAAAGTTATAAGGAAAAATTTGATATGTTAGATACCAAATACCAACAAAAATTAAACTAAAGAAATTTAAGAAAAATAGTCCTGGTTTGATCTGATTATTAGTAATTAACGAATTTCGTGGTAATGTAAAAATAATTATAATTAATAAGGGAATTAAATTCAATAAATGATGATCCCATGTGTCATAGTACGCCAAAAACATTATAAGGATCCCCAGTGTAAAACCAAATATTAAAGAATTATTGTTTTTATTTCTAAAAATGTATATTATGAATCCTGACCCTCCTATAATCCCAACAATTACCAGTAATAAGACCAATTGATTGAAAGGTATATTAAAAAAGTAACAGAAATTCATTATATTTTTTGTAAGACTCATTGAAAAGTTGGGACTGAAAGTGAAAGCTCCAGCTATATTTACTTGAAAAAAGCCCGATAACATTTTTGGAAACATTAATAAGGGTATTAAATTGAGAAAAATTGGTATTAAAGCAATACCAAATCTTGTAAAACTTTTTAAAATCTCAAAATTAAATTTTTTCTGTTTAAAATCAATTCTAAGAAGAATTAAAAATGGAATAAGAAAGAGTGCGGTCGGTTTAATAAGAATACTTACTCCAAGGAGAAAACTTGGAAGAATTTGACCTTTTAAAGATTTGTTTTTTAGAAATAAATATAAGGATATTAATATAAACAATGTCACATATAAATTCACTTGTCCATATATATAATTTAAAATATGAGGTACTCCCATTAGAAAGAGAGAAATATAAATATATATTCTCTTTTCATCATCTTTATGACTTTTATGCTTAACGAATAAAATTATTTTATAGATCATTAAAGAGATAACAAGATTTAAAATAAAATTCACTATATTGAACATAATATAGGCAAGCGGAAAACTTAACAAACTAAAGGGAATAAATAAAATTGTAGAAAGAGGTAAATAACGAAAATCCCATATATAATTAACTTTTTCGTAAAGATTAGCAGGTTGTGTAAGAAATACTCTTGCAGATTTATAAAATATTTGGAAATCTGTTGAAGTTTGTAATAACGTAAAAAATAAGATGTAAGAAACGAATAAATAAGAAAGATTAATTAAAACAGCATAAAGTAATATCTTATTTTCCCATACAATACTAAGGGACGTTTTATACTTTCTAATAAGTACGTTAACATTCAATAATTTCTTCACAAAAATTATATCTTGATTTTACATACTTAAATTAATTCATCGAAATTAAATTTTTTAATAAAAGGAAATCTTATGGCATTTTTGGATAGAAGGAAAGAAAAGGATGAAATAGTATTTGGGGTAATTGTTGGTAATCGAGATTTTAAATAGTGAGACTTTATCCTATAAAGTTTTAAACCTTGTCATTTTTACAAAATAAGGATACTGAATTATTATTAAGTGAGTTGAGAAATTATTTTCAAGATCTTACAATATGAAAAAAATTATGAGGCCCAACTAATAACTCTTATTGCCAAAAATAGAGTTGCTTTAGCTGAGTTGAAGAAAAGAGAAAAAAAGCTTGATCTCGATGCAGCAAGAGAAGAGCTGAATTATTATCTTAAGAATGATTTTCCTATTTTTATAGCAGTTAATGAAAATCAGGATTTAATAGGTTTTACCGTATGCAGAATAGATGAGGATGTTGTCTGGGATGAATTATTATTTGTCAAATCTGAAGAAAGGCGAAAAGGAATAGGATCTGCATTATTTAAGAAAGCTGAAGAGGTAGCAATAGATATAGGGGGAAATACGTTATATAATTGGGTACATCCAAATAATTATAGGAGTATTCCCTTCTTGAAAAAGCATGGTTATGAAGTTTTAAATCTTATAGAAGTCCGTAAAAGGTTGTCTAGTGAGAATTTAACTCAAAAAATTAAAATAGGCAAATTTGAATACGATTATTAAAAATTTGTATTCAGTTGTTTTACAGATCGTTTTAGTATTTAATTCATGTAAAAAATAGTATAAAATATATAAAGTTAAGGTTCGTCCATTACATAAAGATTTTAGTATCTTCTTAATTAGTCAATAAACTCTATGAGTTTTATTTTAATTTCGATAGCTTAAAATCCACCCTCTCATAATATCTACCAAAAATATTAGAACTAAATTTTTAGAAAATAAATCATATTTTAGGAGTCTAAAAATGTCATTTATTAAACATCAGATACCTAAATCAGTGTTTGGAATCATTCTAGGAAAAAAAAATTCAGAAAGGATTTCGGGGATAATTGTATGCTTAAGCAATTTTGGAGATGAGAAAGGTATAGCTGACACCATTAAATTATCTGGATTAAAGGTTCCAATCCTAATTCAAGCATCTTCAGACGAAATAGATAAAATGGACAGAGAGCATAGACGTGATGCGTTTTGTGGTAAGATCTCGGTGTGTGGGGTTTTACGACAATATGATATTCCTTATACGCTTACAAACCAACATACTTGTCCAATTACCTCTGAGATCTTTAAAAATGAATTAAAAAAATTTGATAAAATTTGTAAAATCATTAAGGCAGTTAAAAATGCTCGTTTTGGACAAATAGGAACGAGACCGAATGCATTTGATACTGTAAGATATAGTGAAAAGATCTTACAATCTATTGGTATCACCATAGAACCTATTGACCTTTCGGAGATTTTTGGAGCGATTGAGAGATTAGATCAAAATGATACCCGGATTGAGGAAAAGAAAAATTTTCTCAAGTCATATACTTCTACAGATATCTTTCCGGAAGATGGAATTGAAAAATTATCTAAATTAGCAATTGTGATAGAAGAATGGATAAAGCAAAGAGAACTTGATGGTTTTGCTTTCCAATGTTGGCCTTCTATAGTTTCTAATTTGGGAATAGTTCCTTGTGCTGTGATGAGTATTTTCAGTGAAGGGTTGTTCCCAGCAGCGTGTGAAGTAGATATAGCGGGTTTAATTGGCATGTATATCTTAGAAGTTGCAACGGAAACACCTTCAGCCATCTTAGATTGGAATAATAATTATGGTGCAAATCTCGATAAAATGGTATTATTTCATTGCAGCAACTTACCAAAATCCTTTTTTGAAAATGGAATTACAATGACACCTCATCCTATAATGGCAGATTTTGATGGCGAAGAAAATACATTTGGTGCGATTCAAGGGAGAATAAAATCAGAACCATGTACTCTTTTAAGGATCGATACTGATGATTTATCAGGTAATATAAAGGGAATTATTGCAGAAGGAAAATACACTGATGACCCCCTTGACACTTTTGGGGGATATGGTGTTGTAGAGATACAATATTTGCAAGAATTATTGAAAAAGCTATGCAAGGAAGGATTTGCTCATCATGTAGCTGCTAGTTTGGATAAAGTGGGAGAACTTATACATGAAGCTCTTTTCAATTATCTTGGGTGGAATATTGAGTTTTTCAATAAATAATCTATTTTTTTCTTTTTATTGTAATTTCTTTATTGAAAAAACCAGTTTTGATAAGATCTTCTTTATTCTGATTCATATGAGTTAAGAACTCAAAATTTTTTGATTTAGAAATTTTAAGTAATCTTTTTCTGGTGAGATAGATTGAGTATTTGGAAATATCTGAACCAATCCATTTTCTATTTAATTTTTGGGCTACTGCGGCTGTTGTGCCGGTACCTAAGAAAGGATCCATTACTATATCATTTGAATTACTGGTTGATAATATTATCCTGGCCATGAGTTTCTCTGGTTTCTGAGTTTCAAAACCTTCATTCTCTTTAAAATTAATTGTGGACATACGGAAGCTATATATGTCTAACCAAACGTCTCCTACCACATTTATAAAATACTTTTCGTCCCATTCATCATCAATTTCAATTTTTTCAAAAATACTTCTTAAATGAAATGTACCGTCCTTCCAAATTGGAATTAATATATCTTCAATTATAGTCTTAGTTCTTCCCTTTTCTTTTATCTTATCTTTAATTATGATTAGATTAGGACTATATGCTTGAAATAATCCATCTCCAAATAATTTGATATCATTTTCATTTTTTAAAAGGGATTTAAAAAAATCAAGATATTCATTTTCAATTCTTTTCTTTTTCATCCCTTTTAATCCTATAAGATAACGATCTTTTATTTTTGCAATTTTATTAAATATATAGTTCTCAGATTTAGAATAATGAAGAATCGTTTCCTTCTGGACTATAAATTTTTCAGGATTTATTTCTCGTTTCATGTTATAGCCTAAAAAATTAGTAATTTCTGCTCTAAAATTCTCATCACCAAAAGTTCGATCTAACAAAATTCTCCCGAAAAAGTTTGCATTTTCATCTAAATGGATAAAAATGCTTCCTTTTTGCTTTAAAAAGTCTCTATTTTTATTAAGTCTATTTTCCATTAAAGTTAACCACGTAGAATCTTGAAAACGATCCAAATAGGCAAATTCCCTTCCCGTGTTGAATGGGGGATCCCAATAGATCGTTTGTATTTTTTCTTTGAATTTTGGAAGGATTGTATTCATAGCTTGGTAATTTTCACTATTTATGAGATAACCATCAAGGTTTTCTTCAAGGTTATTAAATAGTTCTAAAATCTCAAATTTAAGATCTTTAAAATATTTTGAATCAATTGGAAGATAACGAAATTTTTTTGATAATTCTAATTTCCCAGAGGACTCATTAAAAACGCTCTCTGCTTTGAAATCTTTTTTTACAATTTTCTCTTTCTTCCATTCCTCAATTTGAATATCTAAATTCTTATGTTTAAGGATTTTTTTGACTAGATTTAAATTTTTTTGTGCGATTTTGTTTAAAGTTATGACATAATTTGATTTGAGTACGAATTTTGGTTTATTCCAGATTCTAACTAATTCTTCTTCAAATTGACTTATAAAATCAATAATTTTGTATGTAAAATTTTTGAGTATTTGGAGTTCTTCAATCCTTCTTGTATTCCAGTTGCTTTCTCCCTTAAAGATATAATGGTAAAGCCAAAGATCAAATTGTTCTCTTAAAAATTTTTTAACATTTTTATTAATGAAATAATCAACTTTACTTTGTTTTTCAAAAACTCCAAAAGCATTTTCTAAATCATTTTCATTTATTTTTATATTTCTTTTCTTAAGTTCCTTAAGGATTTCTTCAAGTTTTGTTCTTTGATTACTTCTTCCATCAATTACTTCCAAAACCAGAACATTCTCAGTTTCAACTTCCTTTAGTTTATATATCAAATTAAATTTCTCATGTGCTTCCTTCTTTTTTAAATTGGATATATCGAATTTTATTCTAACATCTTTAATCTTAATTTCTAGATTTCTAAAACTTTTTTCTGATTTTACATAATAAAGCATTTTAGTTTTCCAGAAAAGAATAACATCCTTATCCTCAGTATATATTTGATCGTAAATTTTATCATTAAGAGATGTTGCATTGAAATAAATTGAGCCTGTTTTCGAAAAATAATTTTTGAAAAATGAATAAAGTTTATCAAATAATTCTTCTCTAAAATCTGGAAATTTCTTTAATCTTTTTTCAATATCATCTTTTAGGATTTTAAATATCTCATTAAAATAACTTGATTTGATTTTCATTAAATTTATGTAACCTGACTCGGTTTTACCATTAATGTTATAACCTACAAATACTTCTCTAAAAGCATCATAAAATTCTTGTTCTTTGGTCATAAAATTTTTCACCCTATTCTTGTTTGTTTATTTTATGTTGGTATTTAACTTTCTCTGAAAATGTTTAAACACGGTGTTTGTATTCCTTGAAATTTATTTTTCCAATGAAAAACAATGCGGAGAATAGATACTCCATTGCTTTCAATAAGGCAATTTGTTTGATTTTTAGGAATATTTACTTTAATTTCTGAATCAATTAAATCTCTGACTTCTTGTCCTAAATTATCCCGAGAAATCTCAATATTTCCATTAACTTCATTTGTATAATAAACAGAATAATAATTAATAATTTCAAATATCTTTTCATAGGGAATTTCTAAGACCGTTTTCAATTGATCTTGAGTATGATAACCAATCAGCATTGCTATGACAAATTTTTTGATATTTTCTGAATTTTGCTTAAATTTCTTTAAATAATCGAGATATTTGATTTTATTTTCTTTAGCCTTCTCTATAATATTGTAGATTATTAAAGCTATATCTTTTGTTTCTTTATTATTTAGAAAATTGGTGATAATTGAAGACAAATTGGTAGTTGATTTCAATTTAGTTATCCTAAAGAATTCCTTTTTAAGATAGGCTGCCTTTTTAATAATTTGTTGTCTTTCAGTTCCCTTTTCGACTTTTAAGGGATAATTATAATTATTAAGATCCTCCAGGATTTCTCCTCGAAAATTATGCTTTTTTCTAAATTCATACCATGACAATATATTATTACCTATAAAGAGATTTGAGGTAGTAAGAGCATTTTGACTAATATTAGCTAAAGTTCCCTTACCAGATTTAGTTTCGCTCATTTTTAATTCTAGATACCACAATTCATTAGAATTTTTATTTTTAAGCTTGATATCACCTATTTCTTTTTTCCCATAGATATTCCCAATATGTTCAGCTCTTTCTAAATCTGGAAAATCTATCTGTATTTTCTCAGACAAGGCTAGAGAATGTTCATACCATTTATTATGCCTATCTTCTTCATGAATTTTTCTTTTGTTTAGTAATTTGACAACTATATTTTCTGCATCTTCAATTTCTTGCCTTTCATGTTTACCCAAATTTAAAACCTCAGATTAAAAAATCTGAGTATTTTTTTAAAGATAATTCTCATTTAATTACCAAATAATAACCAAAATGAGATATGGATTTAATATAATAAATCAGCAAGGAGATTTATAATTGGTCTTTCATTAATTGGTAGAGCTCGGTTCCTTTTTCAGTTAAAGAATAAATTCTTCCTTTTTTAGAAT
>JARRLT010000166.1:0-8723 GCA_037386725.1 Promethearchaeota archaeon | reverse complement strand
TTTTGGAGCTCTTTTTTTCTTCCATAAAGATTTTTGGAATTCTTTATCTTCTGATCTTTTCTTTTTTTCAATTTCCCTTAACTTTTTATCCTTTACATGTTCATCTTGATAAATTTTAATTTGTCGTTTATAAATAGAAGCTTGATCAGTCCAACCCTTCTTTAGTAATAATTCATAGGCATTTTGGAAAATTTCGATAACTTCTTCATAAGGAGAGGCGATCCTTAAAATTTCCCCTTCTTTTAGAGCTTTTTTCCTCGAATTTTCATATTCTCTAACAATTTTTTCTGCTCTATTAACCATATTACTTATTTTTTGTTGAAATTCTTCTTCTTTCTGCTTTTCTAATTCCATATCTTTAGTTTTATCATCAATTCCTTCATCTTTTTCAACTTTCGCCACTTTGAAGTTTTCTTGTAATTCTCTTTCCTTTTTTGCTTTTTCTTCTTCAATCTGCCTAAGCTTTATATCTTTTTCTTCCTTTTCTTGGTATATTTCAATTTGCCTATCATAAATTTCTGCTTGTTCATTCCAATTTCGTTCAACAAGCATATCTCTTACTTTTTTATATATTTCAATAATCTCATGATATGGTGAATCCCTGATTAATTTTTTCTTGATCCTCTCTCTCAAGTGGTTCTTCTTTTAAATCTTTGTAATATTCTTCCATTTCTTGCTGTTTAACTTTCTTTTGTTGTTCGATTTCTCTTAGTTTTTTATCTTTTGTTAGTTTTTCATTATATAATTCTATTTGACGTTGATAGATTGCTGCTTGCTCTTTCCACCCTTTTTCTAACAACATATTTCTAGCTTCTTCATATATCTCAATAACTTGATTGTAGGAACATTTTTCTAAAATCTCCCCCTTTTTAAGAGCTTTTTTCATTGCAAGCTCATATTCTCTTGCAATCTTCTCTGCTTGATCAACCATCTTAGAAATCTCTCTTTCAAATTCTTCATCAAGCATTTTTTGGATAGTGATATCTCGAGTTTTCATTGATTTTAAGAGTTCTTTATCTATTGGTTCACTTTCTTCTTTATATTTGTCACTGTCATTTTCTTTTTTATCTTCATTAGATTTAGAATTTTCATTATCATTATTGTTTTTATTCATAATACATCCCATTTTATTTTTAATTATGCAGAAAAACCAGAATTTTGAGTTAAACTTACAATATTCTTATTTATTATAATTAATTCAAAAATAAAACTTAAAGATTTTTTCTATCGATTTTAGGAAGATCAAAAAATATTTTAAATTTCAAAATTTTCTAATTCCTTATTTAAATAATCATCACACACTCTACCCCCCTCTTCTGTTAAGGTCCACCCATTTATCTGTCTTTTTACGAGACCGAGGGTTTCCGTTTCTTTTAAAATAGCTAAAAGTTCCTCGTTTGATTTAGTTATATTAAAATCGATTTTCAAAGAATGTTGAATTTTGGATATAGGAACGAATCCACCAAGATCATCCTCCATAATTCCCAATGCTGCTACAACTTTTCTCTGTTCTTTTAATTTCGCATCAAATTGTTCTGTCCTTTCCTCTAATAACCACGGGTGTTCCTTAAGCATTTTCTTTATTGCTTTTTCGTCCCCCGATTCAAAAATTTTTTCAAATTCTTCCCTAATTCTTCTTTTCTTAAACATATTATTGTAATGAGTTATTTCCTACTTGTTTTCTTAGTTTTTATCATTACATTATATAATATTATACTAATTTATAATTATATTATTTTATTTACTAAATGTTCTACAAAAGTCATAGAAAATAAAATTGGATCGAATTTGATAGGATATTCGGAATTTCTCTTTTATTTTCAATTAATTTTACAAATTTTACAAATTTTTAAGATCCTTTTTAAAATCATTGTCAAGTAATTAAATTATTTTTAAATTGTTAAAAAGATTATGAGAATGTAACAAGAATTTAAATAAAAATTTGAGATTTATGACAGAAAGAAAAAAATCATGTGATAAGCATGATAAATTTAATTATTATTGTGCAGACTGCCGAAGAGCAAATGAAATACCTGATGATTCAATTAATACAATACCGATCACCACTGAAAATAAAGGAGGAGAACCACCTTCTCTTTCAGATCGATTTAGATATAAACCATTTAGACGAAGGCCTAAGTTAAAGAAAATAATTCCAATTATTCTTACTATTGTTATTGTAATTGTTTTACTTTCAATATTTTGGTTTTGGCCATCATGGGTTAGTGGAATTGATCTTCAACAACAACTTTATCTAAACAAAGCGGGTGGATTATCATTTGTAAGATATCAATTTTTAAATTTTTGGTCAACAAGATTCTTCTTTAATAAAACTGCTTTAGTGGGAGCTATTCTAGGTTGTATAATTATGAGTATTCCACCGGAAAGGATTTTACTTACTATTATAGGTACTCGATTAAGATTTGGAAAGCCATCCCGACTTAAAACGTTGATTTTTTGGTGGAGTGTAGGATTCATTGTTTTTTACCTTTTTGGGATGCTCTTAGATGCTACTGGATACTTTTCTTGGACTATTTATTTAATTGAATCGGGACAATTGAGTTTTAATCCCTTTACATTGATATTTAATGCGTTCAATGTGTTATTTAATCAGAATAATATGGATTTCACTTCGATATTTGTTTACACTAATTTATATTTACCAGTTATTACATTTATATTTGGAATTTTAATCTTCCGTGCTATATTGAAAATTGTTGAAAATTTCTATATTAAACGAAACGATTATAATATAACTGGAAGTATTCTCATTATTATCGGTTTGATTTTTGGAATCGTCTTTTTTTCAGAGCCAACAATGGATCTAGGAGGTATTGAATTGATGCAGATCTGGTCCATAATTCTTAGTTTCGTTGGATTTATACTTGCAGGATTTGGTGTTTTTCTTTATGGAAAAATGAAATTAAGAAGCGATCCAACTAATTATGTAATGTTTCGCCGACAAAAAGTGAGAATTGGTATAGTAGCAATGATTTTAATTGGAATTATCTTGGTGCCAACGATTATCAGTGGATTTACTTACATAAATTTAGGGAATAGATCTGTGTGGTTAGAGCAACAATGGAAAAGAAAATATCAAAGAGAGATTGCATGGACCCGAGCTACAGCAGGGCTAAATACGTGGGAAGAGCGACCTATAGAAAATTTTACCAAATCAACGAGTACATCCGATAGTGAAATGATCAGTAATATTAGACAATACGATCAAAATTTTTCGGTAAATTATCTTGCAGCTCAAATCGGATCATCATATGAAGCTCTTGCTGATTCAGATATCATCCATTTTAATGGAACTGAATATTGGGTTGCACCAAAAACAATAAGAAATACACAATTTTCAACCGATCCTAAGGCTATACATACAGAGCTTTATGATCACGTCGAGGGATTTTTGGCAATGAATACGTTCTCTAAAACAATCGTAAATGATACTCAAACATTTAATGTCTCTGATCATTACCCAATTTTCTTTGGTGAAAGTTCATCAAGTCCATTATTATCAACTCAAATCCATGGTGCATATGATCCTAATATCCTTTTAGGAACTAATTATTCTCAAGGGATACCAAAAAATAAATATAAATATGAAGGAAAACCTGATGGTAATTTAACTGGACTACAAAACTTTTGGTATACTTTTAATTTAGGTCTATTAGGATATGCTGGACGTGCAAAAAATGAATTTTTGATTAATAGAAATATTAAAACAAGAGTTTCAAGTATATTACTCCCAAACATGAAAATTGGTGATGATCCGTATTTAGTATTTGATAGTGCAGCAGGGAAAATGTATTATGCTGTATCGATATATACATCTATTAATATTGGATCTTATGCAAAATATCCAATTCTACGATTTTTGGGAGTTTGTTTAGTAGATGTCAAGAATGGGGATCTTAATTTCTACAGAAATTATAATTTAAACCCAGAAAATGATCCTACTTATCCATTATGGAAGATTTATTATTCAGAAAATACTTTTCCTTGGCAAAGTGCTCCCAATTGGCTTATAAAGCAGATAAGATATCCTGAATCTCTATTTGAAAACCAACTCGAAGCAAATTACATTTATCATGTTACAGATTCACAGACATGGTTAAGAAGAGATGATTTTCAAGAACGACCTGAAAATGGAGACGTTTTCTACATTGAAACAGACCTAGGTCATGGGATTGAATATGTTGGAATGGATTTAGTGGAATATTTGGGAAGAGAAGCAAATATATTAGCTGGAATGTATGTAGTAAGGAATGGACCTAATTTGGGTCAAGTTATATTTTATCATACTAGAAATTCACCTGAAAACTTAATAGGTCCCAAGACTGCTCGTGACACTTATTCCTCAGATGCGACTTATGATATTTCTCTTATTAAAGGATCTCGGAATGGGAATACTCTTCTATACCCACTTGGAGGTTCGATATATTATTATATACCAACTTATAGTACAGTGGGGAATCTTCAACAACTTAAGTTAACGGGTTTCGTACAAGCTTTCACTAGAAAAGTTGGTTATGGCTTGAATGTATACCAAGCATATGATAATTTAGGGATTAGTCCACCAGGTGAATTTACTCTTTCAGCTATAACTGATGAACCTGATGTCGATTATGACGGAAATTATACTTTAACATGGACGCCTTCACAAAATGCTATTTCCTATTCTATTTATTCTTCCAATACAACAATTACTAATATAAATGAAAATACCACACTTGTAGCTTCAGATATAAATACAACAAGTTATAATATTATTTCTGATTATAATGGAACTATTTATTACATAGTGAAAGCTACAAACGATTATGGTTCTAGATTATCTAATATGATTCAAATTAGAACTGAAATCCCTCCACCAATTTCATATACGTTCAATACGGAAAATTCAATTACTCTCCCCGATAACTTTGCAAGTTTCAGAATTCAGATTGAGAATATAAATACTAATTTTTCTGCTCCGGGGTATAATGTGATGGTTAACCTTACTTTATATCGAGCTGGCGTGGGAAATTATTCACTCATCCTTCCATCAGATCTTTATCCTATAGAAAATAGTTCTTATGTGGAAAATGGCTTTACAGGAACTAGATATACAATAGTAAATGATTTATTTAATTCTGGGGAAGGACGAATCATTAATGGCTATATCGGATGGACAGGTGGTAATGGAGAAATCTTCTTTAGATACAGATGGGAACTTTTTATCAACGTATTTTTTGGATAAACTTAATTCGCTGAGGTTTATTTGATATAGATATATATATTTATGTTGATGTTAGGATTTATACCTCTTAGTTTTTACTCAAGATACGAAAAGATTCATTAGGTTAAACTTTCGCACTTTTGCGAAATTTGAAAAAATTATTTTCTGATTTTGATAAAAATTGAAAAGTATAAAAAAAGTAGATTATTTTAACTCATTTAGATATTGCTCAATTTCATCTTTTGAAGCAACTTTGAATTTCTTATCTTCAGATCTTATGTATGCTAATCGAATAGTATCTCTTGTTGCTTCCTCATCAATAGCTTCCTTTAATGCATTTAAAGCAAGATGAACAATTTCCTTAAAAGGCATATCTTTCTTATAATGTTCCTTTATATACTCTCTTGCAGTTGATTCTCCACTACCCAATGCATAGGCATTAAAGTTACGATAAATACCAGAGGGTGAAGTTGTATAAATTTGGGTACCTAAAGAATCAATTCCAATAAAGAATAGTGCGCATCCAAATGGTCTAATTCCACCGTATTGGGTATATTGTTGCTTAATATCTGCAATAGTTTTAGCAAGCATCCTCAACCTAACGGGTTCATCATAGGTTAATCTAAAAGATTGAGCTTGGGTTCTTGCATAATCAATTAATATTCGAGAATCAGCATGTAAACCAGATATAGCAACACCTATATGTTCATCTACCTGAAAGATCTTATCGATCTCATCAGCATCCATGAGCTTTGTAGGAATCTTGATCTGAGCTGCAATTACGACATCTTCCTTCGATTTTACCGCTACTGCCAGTGTACCCCTTCGGACTGCTTCGAGAGCATATTCCACTTGATACAATCGTCCTTCTGGAGAAAAAACGGTAAGTGCACGATCATAGGAGCGTTGTCCTCCACCAAACATTTTTTATCAGTCTCTAATTAGAACTTTTTGGTAAATTTTGAATAATTAAGATATCAATTATTTTTGAATAATTAAAATATCAATAAGAATTTATTGTTTATATTTCATTTAGAAAGTAGTAAATTCCTAAGAAGAAATTCTTCTAATTACAAGATCTACAAAATAAAAAATTAAATTTTATTCGCTGATCGTAAAACAGCGAGAGTAATTTCCTTAAAAACTTGTTCGACACGAATTCCTTCTTTTGCACTAGTCTCAAAATAAACACTTGCTCCAATTTCATCCATTAATGCTTCCCCATCTTTTTTACTTATTTCTCGTTTTCCTTGCTCTGCTAAATCAAGTTTATTTCCTACTAAAACGGAAGGTTTTTCTCCAATAACCTTTAAGGTTTCATCTTTCCATTGCGGGATATTTTTAAAGGAACTACGTCGGGCTAAATCGTAAACATAAATGATCCCACTTGCACCTCGATAAAATGGAGGGCGAACGAAGGAGAAATGACGCTGACCCGCTAGATCCCAAAGTTGTAATTTCACATTTATATTAGGATGATTCTCTAAATTTATGGATTTAGTACTAAAATTTGATCCTATTGTCATTATATAATTTTCCTTAAAAGAATTTTCACAATAACGTAATACCATCGAAGTTTTTCCAACACCCCCGTCTCCTACAATACATATTTTATATATGTAACTTTTCTTGGCAGAAATCTGTCAGTTCACCTATATTTCTAATCTTTTAATCGAGTGATTATTTTAAATTTATATTCCAATTGATCTGATTGTAACTTAAAAACTAATTTTCAAACTTTTTTGAAATTATATAAGATATAATATTGCAAATATTTAAATTCTTCAAAATAGTATAAATAAAATCTGTTTTTTTGAATATAAATTAAAATCTCTGATATTTATTTCCATAATCATTCAATTGAATAACAATCTTTTATTAAGTATAAGATAATTATCTATCAGAAAAACATTTTTAACTATTATACGATAGATCTTTTATTTAGATCTTTTATATAATATAGTTTTCCTTAAGAATTAGAGAATCTTTGAATAATGGGTTTTGAAGATGGATTCAACAAATAAAACTAAAAAAATTGAGAGATTTGTGGAATTGATTTTAAAAGCTGAGAATATCGTAGTGCTTTCCGGTGCTGGTATGAGTACAGAATCGTGTATCCCAGATTTTCGTAGTCCCGGAACTGGACTTTGGGAAAAAGTTGATCCATCAGAATTCGCAAGTATCCATTCCTATGTTTCAGATACCGCAAAAAATCTTAAATTTATGCTCGAGCTTGGATTACAAATTTTTAAAGCCAAACCTCATAAAGGTCATAAAGCATTAACGAAATTACAAAAATTAGGAAAGTTAGAAGGTATTCTTACGCAAAATATTGATGGTTTACATCAAAAAGCCCATACTGAAAATATAATTGAATTACATGGGACCGCAAATGAATGTATTTGTTTACGATGTAATAAAATATTTCCAATCACAAAAATGATAAATCAAGTGATTCAAGGAGAATCTAATCCTTCTTGTCCCTCCTGTAATGGTCTTTTGAAACCAAATGCAATTTTTTTCGGTGAGCCTTTAAATTCTGTAGTATTGAGGAAAGCTGATAAAATGATTGCAGATTGTGATCTTTTAATCGTATTAGGAAGTTCTTTATTAGTTTATCCTGTCGCATATTATCCCCATAAAATATTATCGATGGGCTCAAAATTAGCCATTATAAACCTTCAAACTACTGATATGGATAATTCAGCTGAAGTCGTTATTCATGATAAAATTGGAGATATCTTACCGATAATTGTAAACCAAGTTGAAGAGAAGATGATTTAAGTTTAATACTTTAACTATAGGAATTCAAAATACTAATATCCTATTCCAATGAAAAGAAATTAGTAATTGAGATTTCAGTATTCCCTTTCTCCATCTAAGAGTAATAAATTTTCAATTATGGAAAATTCATAGGACTTTGTGAAAAAATTAAACCTTTATAAGAAAAAATCGTGAAATAATTATAGCGAAATTTAAATAATTTGAAAAAATGGTGAAAAACTTGATCCAATTGAATAATGAAAAATTTTGGTTAAGATCATATGATAATCATGTCCCTCCTACCTTAGAATATCCTAAAGAAGATATAATGACGTTACTCAACCAATCTATGGAAAAATATAGCAAACGAATTGGATTTTATTTTATGGATCGGGAAATGTCTTTTGGTGAAATTAAAGATTTAGCAGAACGATTTGCCTCTTTCCTTCAAGCTCAAGGGATTAAGAAAGGAGATGTTGTAGCAATCTGTTTTCCGAACACTCCGCAATACCTGATTGCGCTATATGGAACACTATTAGCAGGTGCGACAGCAACAGGTCTTTCACCGCTCTTAAGCCCCCCCGAGATGGTTTACCAATTAGATGATTGTAATGCGAAAGTATTAGTTACTATGGATATAATTTATGAAAAAATCTTCTGTGATAAAATACTATCAAAACTTCCTAAACTCAATGTGCTAATTCCCTCTAATATTTCTGAATTTATGGGTTTTTCA
>JARRLT010000165.1:0-6962 GCA_037386725.1 Promethearchaeota archaeon | reverse complement strand
ATTCTCCTGATCTTTCTGATATCGAATCTGAATTGTACGACATTATAAGTACAATTATGAATTTGTATCACAAGAACGAGAATGGTTTAATTAATCAGAATTTTTTTCATAAATCTATACAAAATAATTATAAAAAGTTAAGAAATATTAACCTTCTATTAAAGAATAAAAATATACCTATAACCAGTTTTATTAAAGAAACAAATTTTGTCAAAGAATATAATACAGCTCTACAAATTATTAATGAATTTACTTCGAAAAAGGTTTCTATATCTAATCTTGTTTTAAAAAGTAAAAATAAAAGTGAATTTGCTGAAAGGCTCAAAAAGTCGGTGTTAGACCTTCCGAGTGTCACATCAGAAATAACTTCTTCGTTTATTACTTTAATGGACTCTATTAAGCTATGCTCTCGATTTAATCAAAAACTAATACTTAAATTCTTTAATGAACTAAAATTAAATTTACAAAAATTACCTGAATTTGAAGCTTATATGCATAAAATTAAGAAGATTGAAAGCCATGTAAGAAAGAATTTTGATTTACTAATTAAAAGTAATGATTATAAAGAAAAGGTTGTCAATCATATTTATAATATTTATCAAGAATTTCAAAATGAATTGAGAATTTGAATTTATATTTTACATGAACAAAATATAAACTAATTTTTACATTGAAGGTATTTATAAAAGAATATTAATTTAGAATTTAAAAGTTAATTGGATTAATTTGAAGCGAGAATCAAATATTTTATCATATTACTCTTTAATTTTCTTAGGAATAATTAAAAATAGTTATGAATTCACTTCCATTCTTTTATATTTTCTAGTCTTAAACTATAATAAGATCCACTGTTTTTAAACATTAAAGAACCCTAAATTGTGATAATTATGAAAAAAGATTCAAAATCATTAACTGATGAGGAATTAGACGATCTTTTAGACCAACAATTTGAAAAACAGAGTGAAATTCATAAAGTTTGCAAGATGAAAGAGAAGAAAAAACACAGTAAATTTTAAACTTGTACTATAGAAAAATTAATTAGTCTTCTATTATTACTTAAGCTACAATTTAATTAATATTAATAATACTGTTATTGAGTAAAGGTAATTTTTATGCCAAGACCGGGTTTACGTTCTAAAAAACAGAAAAGAAAAGATGTAAGAACTCCAGGAAATAGAATTAAAAAACATTATTGGAGAAGAAAACCAAAGAGAGCACATTGTGCTTTATGTAATAGACCTCTTCAATCCGTACCTCGATTGAGACCATCAAAAATGAAAAAAACTGATAAAACTAAAAGAAGGGCAACTAGACCCGAAAGTGGTCGATACTGCGCGAAATGTCTTAAAGCGTTAATAGAGCAAACAGTACGGACTTCTTAATTCGTATTTTTAATTTTTTAATATCATATTTAACTATCTTTATATAGATCTCTACTTTAATTATTTTTTAATACTTTCATTTATTTGTGACTCTAAATAAAATATTAAATTAATCACCGCCAATTATATTAAACATATCTTTAATTCAAGTTCAAGCTTTTTAGAAATGATAATTATTATATCAGGTTTACATGGAACAGGTAAATCAACAGTTGGAAATATACTCGCAAAAAAGCTAAATCTCAAATATTATTCTACTGGTCAAGCATTTAGAGAACTAGCTAAAGAAAAGGTAATGTCTTTAAAGGAATTCAATAAATTTGTGGAAGAACATTCTGAAATTGATAAAACTTTAGATAATAAAGTCTTACAAAAAGCCCAACAAGAAGATAACATCGTAATTGATAGTCAAATTGGAGGGTATTTATTGAAAGATCTTGCTGATCATAAGATTCTCCTCAAATGTCCATTAGAAATTAGAGTAAAACGAATGGTAGAGAGAGATGATAGTTTATATCATGAAAAGTTAGAGGAAACAAAAGTTCGAGAACAATCCGAGATGGATAGATTTAAAGATCTTTATGATATTGATTTAAGTGATGAAAATAAACAGCAAGAGCTTTATGATATTATAATAGATACAAGTAATTTATCTATTGAAGAAGTGGTTGAGAAAATTCTCTCCAAAATAAATCTTAAATAAATTGAAAAACAAACTAAAATTTTTCTATTGGAAAATCAGCAAAATTAAAATTTTATACTTAATTTAAGTAAATACTAAAAATGTATATTTTTACTGGATTTGATTTTCCCAGATAAATATACAAAAGAAAATAATTTGGTGACGAATTATAAAATGGCATATCAAGAATTGCTTTTACTTGTGCTTCTGAGAATTCAAATCGCTCGATCAGTTTTTCCTTAGCTTCGTCAGCAGTCCTGCTTCCCCGGATGATCTGAATGACCTCATCAATGTTTTTAAGGGCAATCATAAACCCTTCTAAAATATGTTTTCTTAAATTCTTTTTTATTTGCAACGGTCGCTTAGCTTGGTAGAGCGCTAGCTTGGAGAGCTAGTGTGGGAATCCACGCGGGGGTTCGAAATCTCTCTGCGATTCGCAGAAAGCTTACGAAAATCCCTCCCGTTGCGCTTTTATTTTTTTCTCGTATTATATACTTAATTTTTTAGCTATTTATAAATCTCTCAATTAAATCTTCGTGAAAGGTGGATTTCACATAATTTCATACACATTAGAATATCATATCCCTTTATATTGCAAACCTATTTTTTATAGATTTTATGCATTTTGGTTTAACAAAATATAGTGAAAACTATTTTTACTTCGGTTAATTACTTATCTTAAAATAATGAATATATATTCTAAACATGAATAGGAATCGTGAATAAAATGACTAAGATAATTGGAATTCCCTCAAGTGGACCCGATTTGATGGACGACATTTCAGAACATTTCGGACATTGTAAATACTTTATTGGAGTGGAAATTGATGGAAATTCAGACATGAAGAAAGTTTTTACTATTGAAAATTCAGGCCATACGGGATGTATGGAACCTGTGATGAATATGAAAGAAAGAAATGTAACTGACATGATCATTAGCGGAATTGGTGGACGCCCTTATATGGGATTCACACAGCTAGGAATTAACTTATATCAAGGTGTTCAAGGGAGTTTAAAAGATAATGTGGATTTACTTCTTAGTAATAAATTGAAACCTTTAGGCGGTCCAAGTTGTTCTCATCACTAATTCTTTCTTTTTTTCACTTTTTATTTTCCTAAATAAAGTCTAAATAAATAAACTAAGGCAAGAAAACATAAAGTGTAAATTAAACATCGGGAAAATCGATTCCTTTTGCCTTGGAACCTCCGAGCATCTGTTCCATTCCACCACTTGCTTGGGTCTGTAATTTCAGTAACCTTTGGAGAAGTGTATTCATTCCAAAACTACATAGGAAATACCAACCGGTAAAGCTTATCCATCCTGCATTTATTCCAATAGTTCTAGGTACGCCATACGCATAAACTGTCCATAAATCAATATTATTTGTGTAACCAGCAAGCATTCCTCCAATGAGAGGGACATGGTTTGCATTCATCGGTGTCAAAGCAACAGGACCCAATCCGAATACTCCACGTATAATTGCGAAGAAAATGAACATCGGTAAAATAGTAACACATGTCGGTTTTAACCTTTGGAGACCTATTCTAGACTGTGTTTTTTGAATCATTACATCCTTTCTTTCCCATCTCTTTCTCATTTTTCTGTATTTATCTCTATCCTTATCTGCTAATTCAATTATTTTTTGTTTTTCTTCCTGATGATCTTTTATTAAGGTTTGCTTTCTCTCTAATTCTTCCGTATCGACTAGTAATTTGGTTAAACCCGCAGTGATTAAAGCAATAGCGGTTGAAATTAACAAAACAAATATCATAGAGCCAGGGGGATATTTGAAAAACAGATCCCAAAAACTAATCCCGAGATTCATCAAAATAAGCATATTATATTAGAATAATATTTCAACTTTTAATATCAGATGGATTAACCTTAATTAAGATTTTAATTTATAATACGAAAAAAAGAATGAAAGTATGGATAAAGTGAAGATGTGGCTAAATTTCTTGTATAATTTTATGTAATTCATTAAATTTTTATTAGATAAGTTTAGACATTTATGAATTTTATGTCATACTAAATTCTTTTTTAGTTAAATAAAATTCATTTTTCTTGATTTTTTTAAGTTCTTTTAATGCTCTGTAAATTCCTTTTTCTAAAGGCTCTCCTCTTTCAAGAGGGATTAAAATTCTATATTTATAACTTATTTCTTGATTTGGGCGACTTATTAATGCTTTTGATCCTCTATAAATTTCTATTATTGGTTTATTAGATTTTATTGCCATTTTAATCTCTCTTTGAGTTCCTTCATTTCTTGATCCTCTTGATTTTGAACCAGATTGACTAAGTTTAACAATAATATCTGCTTTTCTAATCATTTCGGTTTCTCTTTTATTAAGTTCTGCTTCAGGTACCTTATAACTTCTACTCCATAATTCTTCATCGAAGAGGATTTCATAATCCTCTTTTGGGTTTAGTGATTTAATCTTTTGTTGAATATTATCATAGTCATACTCTAATTGTTCTCTAAACATAAATAAAATACGAACTGGCTTATTTTTTATATCTAATAAGATTTGTTTTATTAAAAATGGGTATTCCTTTGAGTTCTTTAGGTGACTTATAAGATTTTGATCATCATATTCCCATAAAAATTTCCATTTTTCTTGATTAATTATATCCTCACTAAAAATCTTTTTTGCAGCTCCACCTGTAGTTGCAATGGGATAAATTGGAACATTTGGATATAATTTTGTAATTAATGAATATTCCTCTTCAACTCCTTCCATCCCTCCAATAAAAATTGCTGCGTTTAAAGGGATGAATTTAATCATTTGTTTTCTCATATATTTTAAACTCTCTATAAGATCTTTTCTTACTTTAGTCCATTGTATAACACCAATATTTAATTCTAGAAGTTCTTTTGTAAATTTGCTAATATTTTCTTCAAAAATGTGTGATTGGAATATATAAATTAATGGAAAGTCATCTTTCTGATAATCATATATGAATTCTTTTGCTACAGAGAGTATGAGAGGTGTAATCGTAGGATGACCACCAAATATAATCTTTCCTTTTCTACTCAAAATTCCCCTTGTTAGAGCAACAATAGCATCAGTAGTATCAAGAGGATTTGTATTGATATAATATTTGTCATTTCTATCCACAGATGGAATACTTGCAGATAAAAGAATATATTTATCTTTTAAATCATCTTTGAGAATAATATCATTTACACTCATTTTTTAATCATCTTCTATGAAATATATCGAAAAATTTGAATATTTTGCTTTTCTTTTATTATCCATTTTAAAAACTCCTGTTGTTTAAAATCAATTAAATATGCTTGATGAAATAATATTTTTTCTAATTTATCAGTGTGTTCTTTGATCTTTTCCGAAATACTATCCAAAATGAATAAGTCATATGATTGTGGTACCCTAGGAGTTATTGTGATAATTCGACTTAATTTTTCATATCTATTTTCCTTGAAATAAAGCACCCAATTATCCAAATATATAAATTGACGATATAAATTACTCCATTCCTTCTCGATACTTTTAATAAGAATATTTCTCCTTCTTAAAAGTCCATAAGAATGCTCGGATTCGATTTTGTAAATTAAATCTTGTATTTTATCGTCTTTCAGTAAAGAATATTTATCGAAATACAGTTCATCTTCTTTAATTTCAATTCTGAATAGCTCTTCCGTATCTTCAATAGGAATTATGGTATTATACCACTTTATAATTAATACTGCCATATGACTTCTTAATGCATAATGTATTTCTTTTGAAATCCACTCCGATTCATATGCTTTGGGAGATTCTAATACTAACAAAAATGCTTTATCCTCTATTGACTTATAAATTTCTTTTTGCATGTCTTTACCTAAATCAACATTATATTTATCTAAAAAAACATCAAAACCTTGTTTAGTCAATATATCAAACAACTGATTAGCCATCCCAAAACCATCAGATCTCCTGTAACTAATAAAAACCTTTCTATCTTTCTCACTTAACCCTAAATTTTCCAAGACTTTTAAGATTAATTCATTCTTGGATGAATTATCCTTCCATTTAAAGGCATTTATTAATTGTAATTTTGGAGGAATTATATCATAAAAGTTATCTCCTTCTTTTATAATTGGAATTATATAAAAACTCAATTCAAATGCTTTATCAATTAATGAATTACATTTCTTAGATTCAAAAGCTATTTTACTTCCAAAGTAAAGAACAATACAATTTCTATTAATATTTTCTTCTTTTATTTCATTATGTTGGATAATGAAGAAATTCTCAGAAAAATTTGTATCTATATTATTAAATCGTTCTTTTAATTCCAATTTAATAGTTTTTTCAATAACATTAACAATTTCTATCAAATTTTCGTAAATAAGAATAATATTATAGTTTGATTTCATTATATTTCATCTTTTTGTTAAAAGGATTTAATTTTTATTATTAAAATAAAATTCATGCCTTCCCTGTATTTTCAATTATTTTACTAAAATCATCTCAAAATCTAACAATAGTTCCACCTAAAATTCTTGTTATATTTCGTAATATGTTTGCCCCATATCCATCAAGACCCCATTAAAGGAAAAATAGAATTTATTTAATAAGTAACTTAATTATTCCTTATTTTGTAATAGAGATCTAAACCTCTTTGCAAACCTTTTTCAATCCGCTCTCCTCTTTTTAAACCAATAACTATTCGATTTTTATAATGGGTTTCTTGAATTCTACGAGTAGGACTTGTTCTAGCACCCATATAATAGATTTCAATTACTGGTTTTCCTGCCTTCATTGCTTTTCGAAACTCTCTTTGAGCACCTTCATGTCTTCTCTCATTCGTAATCGATGTAGGGTGTATTAAACGCACAATAATATCCGCCTTCTTAACCATTATCTTTTCCCTTCGATCAGTTTCTGTTTTT
>JARRLT010000164.1:0-4738 GCA_037386725.1 Promethearchaeota archaeon | reverse complement strand
TCGGCCCTTTTTCCTAAAGCTACAAATTGTCTGCTTAAATTACTCTTCAGTCCTCCCTCACTTAAAGTATAAGAAGATTCATGAAAATGTTGTTCATATACTAATCCACAATTACTACAAATTCGTTCAAAACTATTTTTAGTTATCTTCCCGCCACATTCTTTACAATAGTTAAAATCCTTGGAGTTTGCTAATTTATTGATTCTTATTCACCAAAAAGATTTTTTAAGATAAATAATTCTCTGGCTTTTTTCCAAATTTTTAGGAGAATAAATACTTCGGAATTTACTTTTCCATGATTTTAAATGGAAAAATAGTAACTAGAGAAGCAGTGGGACCTCATTCAAAATAAAAAATATATGTTTAAAAAACTAGAATAAAAATCTAAATAAAAGATTAAAAATTATGAAAGAAATTTATTTAAAAATAGGAGCAATTAAGGACTTTCAAAATAAAAATAGAACATTTTTAGAAAAGATTATTCATAAAATAAATATAAAGCTAGAAGGAAAGAGAAAAGTAATGTATTCAGATATTATTAATTATATAAATCGAAACAATTATTCAAATAAAAATTATAATGAAATTATTATTTGGTGTAATTATAAAATAAGATATGGCGCGATTTTTGTAGATTTATAATTTAAAAGTAAAAAATTGTATTCATTCGAAAATCTAGAATAATATTTTTATCGTTGAGGTTTATATCTACCTTAATCATGTTTTTAGCTATTTGAAAATACTTAACTATATTAATATTTAATAATATATTTTAATAAAAACTTTAAAGATTATATTTAATAAGTGAAATTTAAATATCTGTATGCAAAATCATTTTATTCTCTTTATAATAAAAACCAAGGTTATTAAATAGATGGTGCGTTTTACAGCAGATCACAAGGTATATATAAAGATTTTATATTGGGGAATGGGGGGTTCAGGAAAAACAACGATGGTTGATACATTATATCGTTTAACCACTGAACAATAAAAAGATATAAAGCCTACAGGAAATTTAACCAAAATATCTATGGCCAGTGGCTCAACTCTATATTTTGATAGAGGAATATTTCAATCTACTAAGCAGAGAAAGGTATTTTATCATGTATATACCGTGGCTGGCCAAAGTAGATTTTCACCACTCAGAAAAAAGATTTTTAAAGGAACTGATGGGGTAATTTTTACAGTAGATTCTCAAACTCACTTTTTCGAGGACAATATTGAATCATTAAAGGAATTAAAAAACGTCACGCGTGGGAAATTGGTTAAAGAAATCCCACTTATAGTAATGTTGAATAAACAAGATCTCAATGAAGTGATTGGTGAAGAGGATTTTAAACAGATTCTAAAAGAGGAAAAACTATGGTTTGAACCAAATAATGAATTGTATATTTGGAATCCGATAATTTATAAGACTTGTGCCCTTTATGAAAAAAGAGAAGGAATTTACAGAAGTTTTTCAGAATGTGCCCGGAGAACCGTCCTATATCAAATATATGGAAATGGAAATGCACCCGTAGGAGATAATTATTCTGAATTTTCAAAAGATTTAGGGGAATTATAAAATTTTTATTAATAATAAAATAAATTTTTTGTTTAATCATTTATTTATTAATATAATATAATAAAAAATTAGAATTCTTAATATTTTGAATTGGAATTCCCGATGGTTATATAATTCCTGTGAAAAAACTTAGAAAAGTATGACCTATTAAGAAATAGGAATGATATATTATAGTTACTTTGAGGAATAGAAAAACCAAATTCCAAGATCTGAAATAAAGTTTTGAAAAAGGTGATAAAAATAGGATTATATGAAAAAGTTAAAAATAAATTACCAAATGAATTTTCAATATTTCAATTAATGTCAGTTTTAAATGTTAATGCAAACGAAGTGAGGAAAGTAAGGAATTTACTCAAACAGTTTCATCAACAAGGATATATAAAGAGAATCAGTAAAAATATGTACAAAAAGTTATCATAAAGCATTATAAAGAGAAAATCTAAGTAACTATTTGCAATTTTGGAAAAATATAATTGATTATCTCTTTAAAAGAATCAATAATTCCCTTTCCATCGATAGCTGAAGTTTTTTTAATTTTTAAATAGCGAAAAAAATTCAATTTAAATAAATCAAATATATCTTCTTTTATTATTTTCTTTCTATCATCAAGATCATATTTATTTAAATTAATAATTATAGGCATTTGATATAATTTGGATCCGAAATATTGACATAATTCTCTCCACGAATTAATATTATAATTTAATTTCTTATATTGAGAATCTAGAACAAAAATTACTCCATCAACTCCATTTAAAGTCGCTGGTCGAGTACTTGAATAAAAATCTTGACCTGTAGCTGAATAAATAAGAAATTTTAATGTCCATTCACTCCCTTGAAATTTTAATACTCCAAAATCGAAAAAAAGAGTTCGACCCATTGAATTTTCAATTGAAGAAATATTTTCAAATTTATTGAAAAAATGAAATAGAAATTTAATTGAAGTTGTTTTTCCAGACATTGCTGGACCATAGTAGACTATTTTTACTTGAATTTCTTTTGTTTCATAATTATAAATCATATTTTAACCCCATAAAGATTGTATTTTATCACTTAGGTTTATCATTCGATCTTTCTCAATTAGATTAGAATAATCTTCACCCCATTCCTTTTTTATAAATAGGATTATCCTTTCTAAAGAAACATCATGAAAATCTATTGTTTCTTTTAAGGTATTGAAACCTATTTTTGTATCAAAATTTAAATTCTTTAAAAGATCTAATCGAGAGAGAATGAAAAAAGCTCTTTTACAGCCAGAATAAAAATTTTGTATTTCTTTTCTCAGAATATTTCTTTGTAATTCAATTTTTTCATTTCTAAAGTCTAAGAGAGTAGTTAATAAATCTAAATCCAAATTTTTCTGTTTAATTTTCTCAGAAAGTACTCTTTTCATTCTGATTATTGATTTTTTTGTATCATCTGAAATCTTTTTAAGAATTTTCAATTCTAAATCTATTTGGATATTTTTACATTTAATTCCATAAATTTTGATTTTTTTATCTTTACTTACTAAATTGAATAGACAAAAAGCCGTATTGAATTTATTAAGACTATCGATGGTTACATTGAATTGAAGCTCCTCTATTAATTTTATACCAATAATCATAGAACCAATTGAATTGAAATTCTTCAAAATCTCTGATGAAACACAGGTTGGACATGAAATTTGGGTTCTTAGACTATTAAAATCAATTTTTTCTATATTTCTCAAAGTTGAATATTCTTTTTCAGAAATAAAATCAGTTCCAAAAACAAAATCTTTTCTAAAAGGTATTAATTGTGATATTTCGATTATCAAATCATTTACATTTTCTGCATCCTTACCACAGATTATAATAGGAATTCTGTTTAACAAACAATAAATGAGTACAGCTGTATTATTTTTTCCAATTTTATCAAAAAATTCAAATAATTTCATATAAAGATACTCCTTTATTCTATAATTAATTCACCTAAAAGCTTTTGAACATCAAATTTTCTTTGACTTTGAAATTTCATCGCTTCGTTTATCAGTAGGTTGATTTTTGAAGTAAATTGAGGGAGAAATAGTCTTAATAACCCTAATTTTTGCTTAGATTTATTTATTTCAACAGTAAATAGAGCTTGTCCTATACTTTTTATAAATTGGAATACATTATTTGCATCAATTAAAAGATTTTCAGCGTTCATTTTTTTCAACAACCAAGCACACCTATTTGCTGTCTGAAATAGAGAATAACTCATGGCGGAGAGATTATCTAGTTATTTTTGATCAAGTTTGTTATTATTAATATGTTTGGAAGCTATAAATCCTCCTTTGACCATAATAAAGGCATATTCAAGGTTTTTAATAGTTTTTGAAAGATCGAATAATATATTTTTTAATCTTAAAGAGAGATCTTTTGAAAATGATAAAGAATATGAAGATAATCTATAATCATCCTCTTCAAACTCTTTTATATTAAAGTTTTGAATGATTTCCTTAAGTTTTCGTTTATTAAATTCGATTAAGGGAGGCTTAAACGATTCTCCTGAAGTAATTAAGGAAGTTTTAATTTTTCTTAAACATTCATTTGTTTGTAGGAAAATCCCACCTAGATTAACATTGGGTTGAGCGGTTATTGCGATATAAAATTCTTGATTATCATCAATTATTCCTTGTTCCTCTAATATTTTATTTAAGGAATGATGTAATGGATTATTCAAGGGAGCAATTAGAATTTTAGCTTTTTTTCCTTCTATTAAAATATACTTTAAATTATCTGGATATAAATAAATTCCAACATTATATATAGCACTCGTGGCAGCACAAACATTAAAGATTTCATCTTTCGAGAACCAAACACCAGTAGATTGGATAGGATTTCCATCCCTTTGGGTTAGAACCGCATTCTCTATGCCTCGAATCTGTTTAATTTGATCTAAATGTATTCCAATTTTATCTTTTAATAGCATAATAGTATCGCTTTTTTCTATTATAATGCTTAGTATAAAATTATATTTTTAAAGTGCCAGCATTATTCCTCAGTTCTAAAGACTAAAAATAAAAAAATTTAAAATAAATAACTTCTTTCTCATATTGTACTAAATCGTATCATTCCGGTGTCAAATCTCGGATTTCGGTTTTGAACCGTTTAGATGAAGAGACGATTTCAATGATACGAGAGAAAAGATGAAGTTATAACGGAAACGTTA
>JARRLT010000163.1:0-6254 GCA_037386725.1 Promethearchaeota archaeon | reverse complement strand
AATACGTGGAGCAGAACTCCGTCACGAGAAACAGGACCCTGTCCGGGTAGCGGTGGACCAAACCCGGCACGGGGCTGTCGCTGTCCTCACCGAGAGGATCGTGGGATTCGCCCGGAGAATGCAGATATTCGCTCGTGACCGGCACCACTGTGCGGCGCAGGGCTTGCCGCGGATCATCTGCATCGAGCAGGCTCGCGTAGTACGGGGTGATCGCAAAAGGCAGCGCCTGGCCGTCGCTGACCAGGGCCCGGCGTTCAACGTCTGAAAGACGGATGATCCGCTGCAGTCCGTCGATGGTCGTAATTCGATTCCTCAGCTGCCAGCGCCAGTTATGCCATTGGCTGGCGGCAGCTTCGGGGAAAAATTGTTTACGAAAATTAAGCGTGCGTGGATTTTCCGGCAGCAGGAGGTTGACCGGAACCCTGGGCAAGGATTTCATCCCCGGGATTTTTTTATTAGGCAGGTAATTATGTTCGCGATGCTGGGTTGATTCGGCATCCATTTGGGAGAATGCCGCCAGCTTGGTACCGGGAGGCTCCGCCTCTTCCGAAGAAAAAATAACTTTTTGCATAATGATTTATTCTCCTTCCTAAAGACCTATGTTAGCAACTGCAACCCACGTCGTTAATCAATTCAGCGAAGGGTTGAGCAATATATGTGCCACTATAATATTATGAATAATTATTCAAAAAACCAATTGTATAATTTTTTTCATTTGTAATTTTTAATTCAAATTTAGTTATTTCTTAAAAGTTTAAAATCATCTGAATGCAATAATATACTCGAGATGATTAATTTGAACGTTAAATATGAAACTATCAAATTTGAACTAAAAGATAATGGAATCGGAGTTCTCTCTCTAAATCGACCCGATAATTTAAATGCTATGTCATTCCAACTGATTGAAGAATTACATCAATTATTAGATTCTTTGATGATCAATTTGAATTGTCGTGTTTTAATTCTAAAAGCTGAAGGTAGGGTGTTTTGCGCTGGATTAGATTTAAAAGAATCTATGATTTTACAATCAAAGAGAAAACCTGATAATCTTAAAGAAAAATATTATTTTATTAATGTCCCTGAAAGAGATATAATAAAAGCAAAGATATATGCTCAATGGAGAACCAGTCAATTAATTATAAAGTTAAGGAAAATAAGTCAACCGATAATAGCACTCATACAAGGAGCCGCATCGGGGGCAGGATTTGCCTTTACACTTGCTTCTGATATTAGAATTGCTAGTGAAAAAGCAAGGTTTAATAATGCTTTTATTAATGTAGGATTTTCTGGATCTGATCTATCATCGAGTTATCACTTACCAAGGTTAATAGGGATGTCGAGAGCTGCAGAAATATTGTATACTGGACGATTTATTGATGCGGAGGAAGCTGAAAAGATAGGTTTGGTTTCTCGGGTTGTTAAAGGCACCGAATCAGACCTCTTAAATGTAGGATTAGATTTAGCTAATGAAATGCTTAGAAAAAGTCCTCTTGGATTAAGGATGACAAAAGAGGCGATTAATTTATCAATGGATGCTCCAAGCCTAGAAACGATCATTCAATTGGAAAATAGAACGCAAATGCTTTGTTCCACTTCTGATGATATAATGGAGGGTGTGAAATCTTTCTTTGAAAAACGAGACCCGAATTATCCTCTTGCTTAAAACTATTAACTTTTACTCATAGATAAATATAATTATTTCTTACAAGGCTAAATTAATAAATGATTAGTAAATGTTTTAAATTTCTTGATTCGGTAATGGTGGAACATTATTATCTTTCCAAGATTCTGGAAGTGGGTATTTCCACCAACTCTGGGGTATTTCTGAGTATATACCGTATTTCTTAATACCCTTATGAAAAGCTTTTATATTCTTCTTAGGTGCTTTTAAATCAGTTGGAGTTGGGTAAAAATAAGCACCAAATCCTCCATGTTTTGTTCCTAAATTTCTAACCATATGCCAGACTTCTCTTTCGACTTCTTCGGGTGATCCTTGTGAATAAATGGATTGAATATTTACACATCCCCAATACATAATTTTTCCTCGAAAAGGAACAAGATCATTATAACCGGTCATTCTTGGACTGTCTAATTCAATAGCATCAAGACCCCACTCAATTAATAAAGGTAATATCCGATCAATTTTACCACAACAATGCAGATGTAATTCAGCACCAAGATTATGGGCCTCATCGCAGAGAGTTTTATAAACAGGTTTATAAAATTCCTCAAAAGTTTTAGGACTAAAAAATGGACCAGTTTGTTCACCCAAATCATCAACGATCCAAAAGCCATGTGGATCCAGACCATATTTATAGCAAGCTTTCATTGCTTGAACATGCCATTCAGTTTCGCGATTTAATAGTTTTCTAACCTCCTCCGGATGTTTCCGATGATCTATTAAAAAATTTGTAAATCCCCGAATATTAAAAGCTCTTTGAAATGGTCCAAAATCCGCTATATGTCCCATTCTATATTTATTCTCGCCAAAAGCTTTTTTTATTTCCAATCCAAAGTCATATCTGCTCTTATCCATTGGATTTGGTTTGTACTTTTCAACGAATTCATCATAATCTCTCCAATCGGTTAATATAGGACGTCCTGGATGACCCATATTATCATCACCCCCTCTCATATTCCATATACAACCCCATTCATCTACTTCTTCGTGGGGTAATTTTCTCCATTTTTCACCCTCAAATTCAAGTTTTTTGGCCCAAGTGGGACGAATCCAGTTATATTTTGTTCTAACATGAGGAAATAAATTTTCTTCCCCCTCTTTCCACCCCGGTTTCCATTTCTCTGAAACTTGAGTCAACATAGGACATATATCTCCTCTTACATCATTAAAAACAGGGATCTTTATTGGATCATTAAAATAAAGGGCAGCTTTAACGATTTCTTTTGAATTCATAAATATATTCTCTTCAATAAATTGAAATGGTTTGATATTTATGGGTAATAAAAAAATAGAGTAAAGAATTTATTAAATTTATTTTGAATTTTCATTTTTTACAATTGTCCCTGTCGCCATCCCTAACCCAACACACATAGATGAAATTGCATATTCTTTACCGGATTGTTCAAGTTGTTCTACATTAGAACCAATTAGTCGACAGCCTGTCATTCCCGTAGGATGTCCGAGAGCTATTGCTCCACCCCATGGATTAAATCTTTCTTCTTCCCAATCCAAACCTAGTTCATAGCAACAAGCAAAGATTACTGAACTGAAAGCTTCATTAATCTCAATAAAATCCATATCATCAAATTTCATGTTTGCCCTTGAAAGAACTTCAGGCATCGCTTTAATTGGTCCGGTAAGTTGAAGCACTGGATCTGTGCCTACAACAGCAAAATTTAATATAGTTGCCCTTGCTTTCAAACCATATTCTTCAGCTAATTCTCTACTCATCCATAACTGAGCTGCTGCGCCATCGCTAGTAGGACAACTATTTCCAGCAGTTAGGAAAGCTTCTTTCCTTCTTCCAACGATAGTTCGAAGATTGGCAAGCTTTTCCATGGAGGTACCAGGGCGAGGTCCTTCATCTCTTTCAGTAAGAATAGAATATTCAGGATCTTTTTTTATTTCTCCTTCCTCATTCAATAATGGATTGCCATTTTCATCTAATTTAGGGCACCAAATAGGTTCAATTTCTTTTCCACGCTCATCCCAGTGTTTAATTGCTTTTTGATGAGATAATAGTGATAAGCTATCAACTTTTTCTCTATATTCTTCCAATGAGAGTCCAGCTTTTTGCATCCAGACACGACCCATTACATGGGCGGAATTAATCTGCCCTGCAAATTGAGTATTATATTTTTCAACATTTTCCACAACAGTTGGATGTGTTGTAATTTTTTTATTAGGAGGAACCATAACTGGGCGTCCTTTTTCTTCATCAAAAATATATGAATCTGACATTATTGGATAACGATTTTGAACTTCAACTCCTCCACAGATAACACAATCATTAATACCTGAGGCAATACCTTGCCAAGCTGATATGACTGATTGCGCGCCACTAGCGCATTGGCGGTTTATTGACATGCCTGGAACACTTATGGGCAAATGAGCTGCTAAAGCGGAAATTCTTCCAATATCAAGAGCGCAATCCCCAATTTGGCTGTTACATGAGACTATTGAATCTCCAATAATTTTAGGATCAATATCATTTCTTTCTAAAATCGTCTTAAAACAGTGTACCACTAAATCATCCCCTCTATGGAGTACTATAGTACCTTTCTTCTTCCCAATCGGGGTTCTTACATAATCAATTAAAACTGGTTCACGTTTAAGATCTTTAAAATATTTTTCATACATACTAGTTGGTTCTGGCATAAGGTTTTTCATATTTAGTGACATATAAACTTAATTTTTAACGAATCATTATTCATTTTAATTATTTATCATTCTCATCCCATTTCAATTAAGATTTGAAATTTTTATTTAATCTTCTCCTTAGATTTAAATTCAGAAAGAAAAACTTATCTTTAAATGAATCTTCAATATTTAATTAAAAACTAAAAAAGTAGAGAAATGAAAAGAGACATGAAATTTAAAACAATAAAATTTGAGTTAAGAGAAAATGGGATTGGTATTCTCTCACTAAATAGACCACAGAAATTAAATGCCATCTCATTTCAAATGGAAGAAGAACTACATAACCTATTAGATCAATTAATGATTAACTTAAATTGTAGAGTGCTCATTTTAAGGGCAGAAGGTGAAAAAAACTCCCGAAGGGTACGAGAATTTTTATCATCTTAATATATCGGAACCAATTAAGAAAAAGTTATATCATCAATGGAGAATTAGTGAATTAATTCCAAAATTAAGAAAAATAAGTCAACCTATTATATCTATTATCCAAGGAGCTGCTGTTGGGGGTGGTTTAGGGCTGATTATGGCTTCTGATATACGCTTAGCGTCTGAGGAAGCAAAATTCATAAATGCATCAATAAATATTGGTTTAACTGGAGGAGATATGGGAAGTAGTTATTTTCTCCCAAGGTTAATCGGAATGTCTAGAGCAGCAGAATTATTATACACGGGAAAAGCAATGGATGCAAAGACCGCGGAAAAAGTAGGATTTATCTCAAAATTAGTTAAAAAAGAGGAATTATTAGATAAAGCTTTGGAATTAGCCAGTGAAATGCTTAAGAAGAGTCCATTAGGCTTACGATTAACCAAAGAATCTATAAATCTTTCTTTAGATTCACCTTCTTTAAATAGCATAATCCAATTTGAGAATAGTTCTATTGTATTAGCATTTTCTTCGAAAGATATAAATGAAGCTTCTTCAGCTTTTTTCACAAAAAAGGAACCAAAGTATCCTTTAAAATAAATTTAGAGGGTAAACAAAATAAATTTAATAAACTGAAATTAGGATTGAATTTTATATTTTTTACAATAATCAAAAAAATAATTAGTAGTTAAAACAAAAGATTTATAGAAGTAAATTTTTATTTTAAGTAAAATAGAAATTTATTAATTTTGTATAATAATTTTAATAAAAGGGAAAAAATTCCCAAAAATAACTTTCGATCTCATGAAAAATGAGGAAAAAAACAAAAATAAGTATTATAATTGCTTCTATTGCAGTTATAAGCATTGCTTCTGTATTAAGTTTCTTCTTTTTACCCCCTTTATTTGATTCAATTGGTCCAGTACCTAAATTTGTTGATCATGATTGGATCGATTTAGATTATATAGGTAATATTAGTAAATATGGTTCTACTATTGGTCATCCTTATCCTGATGAAGCTAGTAATGTTTCATATAAACATTATTTTAATCCTATCCCTGGAGATGGAGATGATAATCATACAATTCAAACATTTGCACCAGCAGAAGTTCGGGTAGTTAAGATAGAAGAGGAACAACTTAGAGGTCAGCAAATTTTTCTAAAATCAATAGAACATCCTTCGATAAGTTTTGTTCTTTTTCATCAAAATCTTGATCCTAATATAACTATTAATACGATTTTAGAACCAGGTGATCCAATCGGATATTGTGATTGCAGAAATAATAGTTATGTAAGTATTGCGGTATTTAGAGGATCTGATACCATTTCTTGGTTTGAAGTCTTAACGGATAGGTTTATGGGAAATTACACTGTAAGAGGGATTCCTTCAATAAGTTATATGATAAAAACTCCAACTGAAATAGCTCAATCAGCCGCTGCAGGATATGATTTCTCTAATCCAGATCCTAATGATTGGGTAACCTTAACAAGTCCCTAAAACTATTTTAT
>JARRLT010000162.1:0-11481 GCA_037386725.1 Promethearchaeota archaeon | reverse complement strand
TTCAAGAAATTCATCTGTTAAAAGGAGATATTCAATCTTTTCGGCTATTGATTCATCCTTTTTACCTCCCTTGTAAATCAAGTCTTCAACTTCTTCTAATCCATACTGAATGATATTATAAGGATTACTTATATTAATAGATCTTTCTAACTCCTTAATTAAATGATACGTTTCTTGAGATGTTATATTCCTAATGACTTCTTTAGATTCTTCTTGCTCTAATATGTATCTTACTTCACTGATGGTTCTTCCATTTCCTGAAATTTGGCCAAAACTCACTCGATTATTTCCCTTGGAGCGTACTAACCAACGATGATGTTTCTTAATATGATCCAGAAAATCATCTGACCAATTTGTATCCGGGGGGCTGATAAGTATAATGCTTTTTAGGCCAATATCAATGAGAGGTCGGAGAAGATTCAATAAATCTTCGTAAAAATGATATTTATCCTTATCAGTTGCATTTTTCCATTTTCTCGGTAAGCTATATTGTTTGAATTTTTTAATCGATTCACTAAAAATTCTCCAGATACGGATCTCTTGCTCACTAAAACTCACTGAGATTCCAACGGGATAACCACGCTTTTTCCTTTTTTTCCTTCCCATTAATATTTTAATATACTAGTTAATCAAAAGGTTTTTGGCTTTCAACTAAAAAAGGCCATTTTTTTATAATTGAATATATTCGAAAATGAAAATGGAAAATCTACAAATAGAAAGGATTGAAAATTAAAATTCTAAATTTTATATTTCTCTTATGTATCAAAATTTTAATTTCTTCTTTTTATGTTGAAAATATTCTTCCATGTTTTAATCTTTATAAGGAATCAAGTGAAAACAATAATAAATTTCCAAAGATGAGTTTCAAATATGTTTTCTCTATGGAAATTGGGTAAAAATGTGATAAGAATAATTTACTAGAAAATATTTATATTTTAAGTTATCTATTTTGTCATTAGAAATCTTTACAAATTATTTTTACAAAGAGGGTGATTTTCTATTCAATTAGGATTAACTGACAAGAAAGTTAAGGAAAATTTTGAATATCCTCAACATTTATATCCAAAAAGAAAGGGTTTAGCAAAAGCTTTCCACATGACTCAGACTTTTGGACATAGTAGTGATGTAACCTCAGTTGTTGTATCACATAAAGGAGATCATATTATTAGTGGTTCAAAAGATAAGACAATAAAGATTTGGGATTTTTCTACAGGAAATCTATTAAGGACAATAGAAGCACATAATGAACCAATACTTTCTGTGGCAATTTCAAAAGATGATAATTATATTTTTAGTTCTTCTTCAGATAAATTAATAAAAGCATGGGGATTAAGAGCAGGACATCTTATAAATGAATATAAAGAACATTCTGAATCAGTTACCTCATTAGAGGTGACACTAGATGGAAAATATCTTATAAGTGGTTCCGAAGATAAATATGTGATCGTTTGGGATATCTTGAATGTAACTCCAGTTCATAAATTTCAGCACAAAAGTGGTATATCTTCTATGGCAATTACTCATAATAGTAAATTTTTAATCGTTGGATCTAATGATGGAACCATTACAATATGGAATTTGAAGAAAGGTAAATATTATCGCACAATTAAAGGGCATTCTGGTAAAATAACAACATTATCCGTATCTCCGGATGGAGAAACTTTTATCAGCGGATCAGAAGATAATACGATAAGAATGTGGAACCTCTCAAAAAGTAAACCTCTCTATACGTTCAATAATCATTCTGAAATTGTAAGATCAGTAGCAATCTCTCCTAATAATGATTTAGCAGTAAGTGGTTCTGACGATAAAACTATTAGAATCTGGGATATACGGGAGGGGTGCCTTCGTAGGACATTAAAAGGATATATGAAAGAAATATTAACTATTACATTCTCTCCTGATGGTAAATATATAATTGCTGGTTCCAAGGACAATAATATTATGATTTGGGAATTAATGGAGGGAAAATTAGAAAGTACTATAAATGCGCATACCGATGGAATAAATTCTATTTCAATATCGC
The DNA here is from genome assembly GCA_037386725.1 of Promethearchaeota archaeon. GTDB lineage: Archaea > Asgardarchaeota > Lokiarchaeia > Sigyniarchaeales > SOKP01 > JARRLT01. The sequence goes on along the minus strand of JARRLT010000162.1, from coordinate 9,455 downwards.
CAAGTGGGAACTATGTGGCATCGGGATCAGATGATCACTCTGTAAAGGTATGGGATTTCAAAAATCAGAAACTAATAAGGACTTTTGAGGGGCATAAAAAACCAATAGTATCAATTACTTTTTCTCCAGATGAAAATTTCATAATAAGCAGTTCGATGGATAAAAAAGTGATTATATGGGATCTTAAAACATCAAAGCCGTTCTATATTATAAAGAAAATGGGTAATATAGTAGATTCCTTAACATTTACTCCAACTAGTACAATTATAATGATGGGTCTGGATAATGGTTACCTAAAAATGTGGGACTTACAAACTAAAGAATTTATATGGGAGAAAAAAGATCACAAAGGATCGGTATCATCAATTGAATTTACTCCAAATGGAAAATATTTCGTAACAGGAGGGGAAGATAAACATATAAAGATTTGGGATTTTATTTCTAGAACAGTAATCAAGGATCTTAGTGGACATAAAGGAAAAATATTATCTGTTTCTATTTCTCCTAATGGAGCAAAAATTTGTAGTTCTTCAGATGATAAATCAATAAAAATGTGGGATTTTTATTCAGGGGATTTAGTTGCAAGTTTTGAGGATCATGGAGATATTGTACCATGCGTATCATATTCTCCCAGTGGAAATTGTTTTATAAGTTGTTCGTTAGATAAAACAATAAAAGTATGGGATAATTTCAAACACTCCTTAATTCAGACATTTGAAGGACATCAAAAAGGAATAACTTGTACTAAAATAACTCCTGATGGAAAGTATGCTATAAGTTGTTCTAAAGATGGTACTTTAAAAATTTGGTGTCTCACCTTTGGTGGTGTATTTAAAAATATTAAAGGACATTCTGAAAATGTGAATTCAGTATCAGTATCAACAGATGGAAAATATGCGGTGAGTGGATTATCTAATAAATCATTAATTGTATGGGACCTCTCTAATGGGAAATTAATAAAAACTTTTAAAGGACATACTGATATTATAAGTTGTGTAGCATTTTCTCCTAATCGAAAATATGTTGTGAGCGGTTCATATGATAATACATTAAAAATATGGGAAATTGAAAGTGGTGAGGTTTATTGGAATCTTAATGGACATAATGATGCAATAACTTCCGTAACAACATCTTTAGATAAAAAATATATTGTTAGTGGTTCAAAGGACAATACTGTAATTATTTGGGAAGCTAGGACGGGTAAATTAGTAAAAACTTTAAAAGGGCATAAAGGTGCAGTATCCTCGGTTGATATTTCTCCAGATGGAGAATTTATTGTGAGCGGTTCAGAAGATATGGTTATTAACTTGTGGAATAGGAAAAAGGGAAAATTAATTCGTTCTCTCAAGGGTCATAATGGTGTTATAACTTCGGTTGCATTTTCACCTGATGGGGAATTTATTGCAAGTGGTTCAAAAGATCAAACTGTAAAAATATGGAAATCTAATTCTGGTGAACTTGATTATACTTTTGATAAAATAAATAGTCCTATTACCACAATTACATTTTCATCTAATGGATCCTATTTAGCCTGTGGGACTGAAGATAATTTTGTGAGAGTATGGAATTTTGTTGAAAAATATCAAAATTCTTATTATTATTTAGCAAAAGTGAATTCAGCAAAATTTATACCTAATACAAACCAAATTATTGCGGGATATAATTCAGGAGATGTTTTAATCTGGGATCTATTAATGTTAGAACAAGAAGAACTATTAAAAGAACTTCGAAATAAATTAACAAGTATAGAAGATTTAATCGGAAACAATAAGTACTCAGATGCTATAGATCAGTTAAACTATATTTTAGAAAAAGCTAATATGTATAATTTTGAAGAGATTAGGAAAATTGCATATGAGAAACTTAAAAATTTAAGAGATCCAGAGGACACTCTTAGAACTATTAAAAAAATTTTAGAATTTGAATATAAAACTCAAAATTCAATCTCAAAAGCTGAAATGGTAAATCAATTGAATATTGAAATTTCACAAACAGATTACTATAATAATTTATTATCAAGTTCAGCTGAATATGATACATCTGAAATCCCATACTTGGAATCGTTAGGAACAAAAATTTTAAAAAAATTCATTAATCCAACATTATATGATTTGATTGTACAATTGGATTGTGATTATAAACTGGCAAGTAAAATTGGTAAATTTCTAACAGATAATAACTTTATTAAGGAATTTAGAAATTTTCCACTTATCGGAGAGAACATTGAAGCTCGTGGGAATTTGGAAGATTTAATTATATTTATAAGCTATGCCACGATCGATGCATCAATGTTTAAGATTGAGGAGGTAGCAACTAGATTAATATCTTATCCTGAAGTAAGGAAAGTTTTGTATTGGCAAGAGCATATGAAAGATAATATTATAAAATATATGAATGAAAATATTGGGAAATGTGATGCTATCTTATTATTTTGTTCAGAAAACGCATTGAAATCTATTCCCGTTGAGAAAGAGTGGACAGCAGCAGATATGATGGGTAAGCCAATTATTCCTGTATTTACTGACCCCGAATATATTCCTCCTCTTCTTAAATCAAGATTAGGAGTACAATTTGATTTAATAGATTTTGAAAAAAACATAGTGCAACTTCATAATTTAATCTTGAAAAAATGTATGCTTAATGATGATTAAAAAGCAAAACTAATCCCAATAAATTTTATTTTCATTACTTAGTTTGAAATTTTAAATCCAAATCATAATATAAATTTACCATTATATTGAATCATAGAATTAAGAACTAAAAATTATCAATAAAAAATTTTTTAAATTAGTTATTCGTTAGATATTTTAATTAAATTAATAATATCGCTTTCGTGTTATCAGTAACCAAATAAATCCGATAACCCCTACGATAAATATAGCTAGAGTTATATAGTTTGGGTAAAAATCTATTTTAAATGATAATGGATTTATAATCCAGTCAATTATCGAAAAAATTACAGAAACCACCATTATACTTAAAATAACTAGTGCTTGTCCCATTGCCCATTTTTCTTCTTTAAACATACCGATTCCAGCTACAATACTCCAGAAACCTAAAACAATAGAGATAAGTCCTTGACTCCCTAATACGGTAAATGCTGCTGATGATCCAAGTTCTGAAGTAAGGTCGCTTAAGAGTTGAGGAACAATTCCGGCTAAACCAGTTAATGAAAGAAAATCTAAAATTGCCCTAAATATAAAGAGACACCCCATTACAATCAATAATAGATTTAGTAATGTATTTGAAGTTTTGATTTTAGTTGTACTCATAAATTTGTTCACTATACAATTTTGTAAATATTAAGGAAAAATTAAGTTATTCTTACTAATATATATATTCAATTTTATTCTTCCATGTTTTAATCTTTATAAGGAATCAAGTGAAAACTACAATAAATTTCCAAAGATGAGTTTCAAATATGTTTTCTCTATGGAGATTGGGCAAAAATGTGATAAGAATAGAAGTGAGAAAAACTTATGAGAATATTGTTAAGGAAAAAAAGTAATAAATACGATTATGTTTTAATTATAATTTATATAATTTTTACTCTAAAATTTTAACAAGAGGGCTGATGAAGAAAATGGAAGATACTCTAAGTTTTATTTATGGAAAAGAATTTTGGTATATTAGCGCATTTATTAATACCGTTGAATTTGTTGGAGAAACTAAGGCAGAGGAGTTAGAAGCGTTATTACTCCAAAGATTACATAATCTTAATGACAAAGACTTTAGTAAAGCATTTACTTTTTTAGAAAAGTATCCTTATGCAGAAGAGAAAAAAGAAATACTAAAGGATATGGCAAATTCAATATCAATCGAATGCGATTGGGAACCATTTTTCCAAAACTTTCCCTATCGTGATGAAAATAAGCAATATACTGAAGATAATAGAGAAATAGAATATAACACCTTAGGATATTTTAAATTTGAAATAGAATATTTTAAAAATGAAGAATATAAAAAAGAGAAAATATCAGCAGATTTAATCCAACAGATACCTTTTATCGCTAACGATATTCTTAAGGAGTTTAGTAACAAAAAGCAAAATGATTTCTTACTTCTGGATACATCTAGTCCAATCTATGTATTTGTCATTTCTAATAAGACAGCCCCATTCGAAGTTCGATGGAACCAAGAAAATATCGCAAAATATAAGAAAAGAATCGGATACTGGACTCGAATCTATTCTGGACAATGGATTGATTATTCAGATGAGCTTTTTGAAAGGAGGATAGAGAAAAATTTTTCTAATCGTGTTTCAGAATTACATTATATTCATAGAAATTCTGGATTTGTTTATATAGCAGAGGAAAATTACCAAACTGAGTTTCCTTATATAATGGAACATGTAATAGAACCAACTCCCAAAATTAGAGCAGTATTATTTGCATTAATGACCATTAACAACTCTTTGGATATATTGTTTATGAAACGTTATTCTGATGTATTTATGAGTTTGGAAACGATTGAGGAGAAAACTAATAATTTACGATTTTTAAGGGGAATGATTCAAACTAAAATGAGTATGATATATAGTGAATTGGATTGGAACCCAAGGGAGCATTATACACGCATCTTAACTCATCTATTAGAAATATTTCGAATAGAGAGAGTAGTAAAAAGAGTTAATGAAAAATTTAAAATTCTTTATGATTCAATGCAAGAGTTCTATCTTCAGAGAAATGAAAAAAACCAAAAAATTACAAGGACAATTTTATATTTAGTAAACATCATATTAAGTGCAGGAATTGTTAAAGATTTTTTCGATGTTTTAATACGTATAGCAATACCTTCTGCCAATTTATTTGAGAATATTGCTTATTTAATCGCTACATCCCTTATCGGTTTAATGTTTATTGGAACTCTAACTTATATTCTATTCACACAATTTAGATCAAAAGCAGAAGAAAAAGGATATACAGCAGATGCGGTTATTTTAGACGGTGACCAAAAATTGATACTAATAAAAAGAAAATATTATCCTTATAAGGGAAAATATGCACTTCCTGGTGGTTTTATAAAATACAATGAAGATGCAAAACAAGCAGTTATAAGGGAAGTAAGAGAAGAGACGAATTTGGTCGTTGAAATAGAAAATAAAATAGGAACATATGATCAAAAGGGGCGTGATCCTAGAGGTAGAATTATTTCAGCAGCATTCAAGTGTCATTTAGTCAAGGATCTCTCGAAAATGGCAGGAGGGGATGATGCAATGATAGCTGAATCAATACCAATTGAAGAAGTTAAGAAGATGGTGACGCTGGCCGTCCCGCCGGTGATACTGTTGTCCGCAAAGTTGATGTTAAAATATCAATAAATCATTCTACCCTTAATCTTACTTTTAATTATGCTTTATAATTATAAATCATTTCCCTAAAATACAAGATGTTTTGCATTTTACTTTTAAATTTTTTGTGAAGGTGTGGTCTTTTCTTCTATTTCCTATGAACTATATCTTCTTTATTAGATAAAATTCGTTTTTTAATTTAAAGATCTTAGTGAATAAAAATTCTTTATTCTAAATGGCTCATTATAATTTAACCAAGAGTAAATATAGTTAATATTAGATTTACTTTATTATAAAATATCTTTACATTGTTCCATAGTAGTTAGATTTTTCAAGTGAGGGTCATTTTTATGAATTAAATAAATACAAAAATAAAAAACCAGTCTTGTCTAAAGAGTTTAAAGTGTTTTTGTTTATTAAATACATTTTTTATGTATGATATTAATCTTATAAACGGAAATGAAACTAGTTTTTCTAATTCTGAAATATCCAAGTTTGAGTAGAAAATCAGTAGGATGCCAGACTTCTTCATTCCAACTTAGCGTTTCCTCTTTTAAAAAAGACTATGTTAAATTTTTAACCCATGAGGTGAGAAATTAAATCTATTCTCGATTTGATCTTTTATTAATCATCTAATCATTATTTTTTTCAATTCTTCTTTATTTCCTTTCAAATCAAAGCCGTCCCCATTCTCACTAATTATTTAATTATGAATGCGCATTTCATATTCCTTTTTTATTTTTTCTGCAAAAATTTTCAAGTCATTGTTCAACTCTAAATCCACTTTACCCTCAAAATTCCTTAAAAATGATAAGATATGAATAATTCCAGAAATCTCTTTATCACATGTATGACCAAATCTAGGAGCTCTGCATTCGTGGCAGACATTTAAGGCAAGATCTTGGAGATTTTGCACGGATAAAGCTTTATTCTTAAAGAAATTTGCACCTGCTTGTGAAGATCCACAAGGAGATGATCGTAGTACCCTTACTTCTTCTACAGTACCCTTATTATCCATAGTAATTTGATATTGAGGTTTTCCAAAATAATGAGCAAATTCATCTATTTCAGGAATTCCGGTATTTGGCTCCAATGAACACATCGTTCGAGGACTTATGACTTTTGGGTTTATTTGTTTAGCTTGTTGATAAAGTCCAATTCCAGGAGTAATTCCTAAAATCAGAGGTTTTCCATGTTCAGCAATTTGCAAAATAATGTCAGGGTGCCGCACATAAGATACATAAAGGTCGCATTCGGGAATATTTAATTCAAGTTCCTCATCTAAAATGACTGTTGCGGGAATATCTGGAACTAAGATCCATTCAGTTTCAAAGATATTCTTAAAATTCTCATAAGCTCTTTCCCCATATTTTCCATCGGAAATAAGACCAATTATAAGATTCTTTGCTAATCTCATATCATTTAAATTTATTCAAATCCTGTTTTTTATTAAATTTTAATTTAATTTAAAAAATTTTTCTGTTTAATTGAATTTATATGCTTTTGGGCTACATCCTAGCCCACATATTTGACTTTGGGGAACCATTCTATTTCTTCTCTTATTACTCCAAACTATTTTTGCTTTTCAGAACTATTCTCACTCATAATATCACTAATCTTATTTTTGCTTTTCAGTGATATGTTCGCTAATAATTTCTCTCGAGGATGAATTTCTTTTTTCCTTGTTTTTCTTAGTATTGATATATTTCTCGATTTTAGGTGATAGTTTCGTGATGATGATCATAAGAATCACTTGAAAAATAGGTACTAACGATGGTGGTAGTACTGCGAGACCTCCAAATGTTGTAATCGCAAGTACCAATGTAATACCGTGATTTTTAGCTGTTGTTCCAAATCCAATAGCGATGGCATCTTTATATTGCAACCCAGCCTTCTTTGAAATATAAAGTGATAAAACAAATAAACCAGGATATACAACACAAATAGATGCTATAAGAATACCGATTAAGTCTAAATGGGTAATAATAATAGATGCTTGTTGACCGATAGCCACGAAGATCACATAATACATTCCTAAGGTGGATAATGGAGGTAAGAAAGGTTTTATTTCTGTATTAAAATATTTTTTGTTGCGTTTTTTAACAATTAGAGTTTTCACAAACAAACCAACTATCATCGGAACTACTATAATAATTAAGATTTGTTCTGTGAAATACAAGAAATTAACTGGAACATAGGCACCCACCAAAAGAGTCATCCATATCGGAATCATGATGATTGCAATCAAAAAACTCAATACTTGAATAAGAAGTGCAGTTTCTATTTTCCCATGAGCAATTCCTGTCCAAGCAACCATCATTGAAGAAGCCGGAACTGTAATCTTTAATATCCATCCAGCGATAAAAAGTGGATCTAATCCCGTGAAAAATAATTTCGCCCAAAGATATGCAATGATGGGAGCAACTATGAAATTTAATCCCATTGAAACCGCTAAAATTCTCCCATTACGCCCTACACGCTTGACTTCCTTAATTGCAATCCCCATCATCATAGGAAAAAGGACAAAAAATAAAGCAAATGTAACCGTTGATTTTAGTGCGTGTAAAAGAGTTGGAAAAAGGATTCCAATTGTTAAACTCAAGGTAACATCTATAATGAACAATAAAGGGAGATATTTAGTAAGAAATGCCGAAAATTTTTGAACTTTTTTTGTCATCTCATTCTTCCTGTTAATTTAAAATTAATTGCTGACAAATAACTCATCTACCTTTTTTGCAATTTCCTCAGCAATAATTTCCGCTAATTTCATTCCATCTTCTCCTAAATCTTCCCGAGATTTTGGAATCAGTTCAGGATGAGCTTTAAAGATTTCATCGACACGAATCGTCGCTGCAGCTGGCCCGCTATATTTCTCAACGGCAATCTTTGAACATTCTTCTTCACATCCTTCAACGGTGATAGTGGGGTGCTCTTTTGCAAAATTCCTCTCTTCTTGCCCACCATGGCGTTCCAAACCACCAGCAGCAAATAAGGGCTCACATAGAACGATAGTACTATTCGGTCGCAATCTTTCGACTACGATTCTTGCGGCCGCCCTGCTTAGAGTCCCACAAATCAATTTTTCTCCGCTACACGCGATAATTCCTACCTTCTTCTTCATTTATTTATTCACCTCTCCTTCTTCTTCGTGTAATTCCTTAATTTTCTGTGAAACTTGTTCTGCTAATTTTTCGGATAAAACTTTTGTATTTTTTCCTATGGGAAATATTGAAGCTTCTGGTTTTAATTCTCGATTGTCTTTTACGATATCAGTAGTCATGAATTGAGCATCAACTTTTCCAACTTGTTCCATCACATTGTTGTAGGAACATTTCAATGGACACCCATCGATGACGATTACCTTATTATCTTTTAATTTTTCTATTACCACTTTTTTTCCCTTTACAATTAGTGGTAAGCATTCCAATTCTGCTTTTCCTTTTGCTAATTCATTTGCTACAATATAGGACGTTTCGCGACCTATACTTCCAAAGACTTTTCCAATTCCGCTACACGGAATAATATATACTTTATTTTCAGACATCTTTTTCACTTTTCATTTTATCTAAATGTTCTTTTTCTTCAATTGCTTTTTGCTTCATATATTCAAAATATTGGCGACCGCTCATTAAGAGTTCACGATCCTCTTCAAAATTATCCAATTCAAGTTCAACAAGCCACCCCTTATTATATGGATCTTGGTTCATGTATTCAGGATGCTGTTCTAAATCCTTATTTGCGGCGATAATCTTTCCAGAACTGGGAGATATTAATTGTAATACTGTTTTGGCGGATTCAAATGAGCCTACATCATCAAATTGTGCCACAATCGTTCCAATTTCAGGAAGATCTACAAATAAAACATCACTTGCGGCATTTTGGAGATAATCAGAAATACCCAATAAAGCAGTTTTTCCAAGAGGTTTTATCCAACAATCATTCTCATTAAAAAAATATCCTTCTTTAGGTACAGTAAAATAATATTTATCAATGGTAATATCAAAATACTCTTGTTCATCGAAAGTTCGCTTTTCTTTTACTGTTTCGGATTTTTTCTCTTCTAAATCTGTAATTATCTCATCAGTGATGAGCTCAACGAGCTTAACATTATTTTCATCTAACTTTAACTTCTTGGAAGGCTTAATTTTATTTTTTGCAAGCAAAT
>JARRLT010000161.1:0-12456 GCA_037386725.1 Promethearchaeota archaeon | reverse complement strand
TGGCTTATTAGGTTTTTCTGAGATCTTCTGATTAAAAGGTAATAATTGAATATCCTTGATTGATGTATTTTTCCATACTTACATGTCCCTTCATTTCATTGCAAAGAGGGACTCCAAGTTCTTTTACCTTTTCTAAAGTTCCCATCATATTGCTACAAGCTTCACAGAAGCAATCGATTAATCCTGCATCAAAAAACTCTTTGTAGAGTTTAGATCTTGGATTCTCTTTATTTCTAAATTCTCCAGCGAGTTTACAAGCTTTTCCTTCAATTATAACTCTTACATCATATCCTTTTTCATTCATCTCTAAAGCATTTAGCATCACATGTAAAAAACAACATTCTTCTCCGTCAAATGCAAATAATGCGAATTTTTCAGACATATAATTCACTTCTTATCTAAATCATTTAAATCTAAGAATTTCTTTATTAGGGTATTATTCTAAGGAGTATTTAATCTTTCTTTACATATTTCATAAGCATTTGGATTACTATCAACACCTAAGAACTTTCTTCCCAATTCTTTAGCAACCACTAAAGTAGTACCGGTCCCACAAAAGAAATCTGCAATTAAATCCCTTGAATTAGATGATGCGGATACAATTCTCCTAAGAAGTTTCTTAGGTTTTTGAGTAGGGTATCCATGGTACTCTTTGGAACGTGTGCGAGTTTGAAAGGAATAAATGTCATTCCATACATCCCCAATAAGTTTTCCAGGTTTCTCATCAAGATATTGTTTGCCATTACGTCTTTTTCGATAGAGCCTTCCCCGCTCGTCTTTATATCGAAACATTTTCTTAACATATTGTTTATTATATGGAATGTACTGTTTATTGAATGTGAATTCCTCACTTTTAGTATAAAATAGGATTGTATCGTGTTGCCGAACCCATCCTTTCACTTGAGCTTTGAATCCAGAGACGCTCCCAACATTCCATATAATATCTCTTTGAAAGTTTTCTTCCCCAAAAATAGTATCACACAATGGTTTTAACTCATATAAAGCATTAGTATCACAATGACAATAAAAACTACCCGTAGATTTGAGAATTCTATGCATTTGAATTATCCTTATGCGCATAAATTCAAGATATTCTTCTTTTGTTTTCCATATATCATTAAATTCTTTATAATTCACCCCAGAATAGAAAGGGGGATCAATATAAATTAAATCAACAAATTCAGAAGGGCAAGTTTTCATAAATTCCAAGTTTTCAGCAAGATAAACTCTATTGATCTCCATATGAGAATTAATTATCTTTCATTAATTATAAAAATTTATGACTCAAAATCGATTAACTCAGAAATTTTTGGAGGAATTCCAGAATTATGATTTTTCAATAATTCAAGAGGAAAAGTTATTTTTGGTAGGGTCGATTACAAAAGCGAAAAATTATTTCCCTAAAATCGAATCGATCTTACAAATAAAATATAAAAAATTAGTCTCAATTTGTTCTATTGATGGCTTATTGAATAAAGAACAATTTTCTTCAGATGAATGGGCCTCCTTACAAGATATTGCCCTTAGGAAATTAGAAAATCAAGAGGCTATACTTGTTTTAGATATTAAGGAATATATAGGAAAACAAACAAAAGAGGAAATTTCCTTTTTTAGAGATGTACTTCAAAAACCAATTTATTTCCTTTCAGATCTAAACAATATGAAACAAAAAAAGGAAAATGAATAAGGAATTTAATTGATGAAACAATATTTAAAAATAAGTAATTAACGAATAAAAGTAAAAATAATACAAGATTAGGGTTGTTAAATCTTTGCTAATTAATTATTTCATTGGAACTGCGGGTTCGGGAAAAAGTACGTTAACGGGAAGTTTAAAAGACTATATGCTCAATAGAAATCCAGAAGTTTCAGTAATCTCTCTTAACTTAGATCCGGGGGTAAAAACCCTTCCATATGTACCAGATATAGATGTCCGAGATTATCTAACCTTGGAAGAAGTTATGGACGAATATAGTTTAGGTCCGAATGGAGCAACAGTATTAGCTTCTGATTTAATGGTAAACTATATTGATGAAATTAAATATGAAATTGACCAATATAATCCCGATTGGGTTTTAGTTGACACAGCTGGGCAATTGGAACTTTTTTCTTTTCGAGAAACTGGTCCTTTGATTGCTAGCTCACTAGGGTTCGGTTATGCTCAAAAAGCGGTGTCATTTTTATTCGATTCAAATTTTGTTCAAAGACCTAATGGATTTGTTTCTACTCTTCTTTTAGCCGCATCTGTACAATTTAGATTTAAGAAAATCCCCCAAATAAACGTTCTTTCTAAATCAGATATAATTGATGAAGACAAAATTGATATGATAATCAATTGGAGTCAAGACTTTATGGCTTTAGAAGATGCCACGAATGAAAGAGAAAAAGGGTTATTAAGAGAATTATCTATGCTTATTTCAGATATCTTTATTCAAATGGGTTCCACTGCTGAGCTTATTCCTTGCTCGACAAAAGAAGAACATTCAATGGATTTGATTTTTGGATATCTTCAAAGAATTTTCGACTCTGATCAATCAAAATATTATTAAATTCAGATTAGCCAAATATATTTTAATTAAATTAAATTTTAAAATCATACCAAAATGAAGATAATAGGTCCAATTGCTGGGATTGGCTCAAGATTAAAACCATTTACGTTAAGCAAACCCAAAGCATTCATAAGAGTAGCGGGAAAAACAGTTTTAGATCACATCTTAGATAAATTCTTAAATACATTTTCTTCAGAAAGTGAATTGATTCTAATAGTAGGATATAAAAAAAGACAAATTATAGATTATGTAAGAAAACATTACTCCGATAAATTTAAATTAACATTTATAGAACAAATTCCTCGTGGATACCAAGATAATACACCTTATTATTGGGGTTTAGGGGAAGCTGTCTATTTAGCCCACGAACGCTTTAAGGATATTGAAATAACCACTCCTGAAGAAAATAAAAGAAAAGGGTGTTTAATATTTTTGGGAGATATGATTCCCATAGATGAATATTCCTATCTAATGTATAGATTTTATGAATCTGAAGTTGATGGAATAATTACCGTCATGAAAGTGCCTAAGGAAGAAGCAAGTTCTTATGGTGTTGTAGAGGTTGATGAAGATAATATTATCAAGAATTTAGTTGAGAAACCTCCAGAATTCGTTTCAGATCTAGCAATAGCAGGAATATATGCATTTTCTCATAAAGCATCAAAGGCACTCTTTAATCATTTAAACAAATATATGTCTGAAAGGACTGAAGATACCAAAGAAATTTATCTAACTGAAAGTCTTCAAGATCTTGTTAATAACGGATATAAAATCGCTGCTGTTGAATTAAAGCAAGGGATCTTAGATTTTGGAAGGCCTTCTGAGTTATTAAATGGAAATAGATATTTATTAGAACAAGATTCTCTTAAAGCAGAAGATTTCCCAAAACAAAATATCAGTGTGGAAAGATCTAAAATTATAAACCCTGTTCATATTGGTAAGAATACCAGAATTATCAATTCTGTAATAGGGCCTTATGTATCGATTGGACGCAATTCTATAATTGAAAGTTCGATATTGGAAAATTGTGTAATAGAAAGAAACGCTCGATTTAAAAGCATCATTACTGAAAATTCTATAATAGGGAGTAATGTTCAAATTGAAAACATTTCCAAGGATAATTTAATCATTGGAGATAAAAGTATTTATTGAATTATGACTCTAATTCTAGTAATAATTCACATTTAAGTAATTGGAAGACTATTATTTCTATATCGTTCAGAAATAATATTTATTGAAAATATTGATAATTTTATAGGAAATATTATGCCAAATTATATTGCATTTGATCAAATACACAAGCCTAGAGGAAAAATTGATGAAAACTATAAAGAATTAAGAAAACACTTAGAATCTAATGGTTTTGTGTGTAAAAATTATACAGATGCAGCCATAACTCAAGAGTCTTTACAATATTATGATATTTTTGTTTTTGTATGCCCTGATTTTGCTAAAATCTCTCGTCAAGAAATATTAGAGATTGAAAATTGGGTAAAAGATGATGGAGGTGGCCTTTTAATGTTGTCTCATGCTGGAGGCGATAAAGGCAGAAATAGTAATCTTAGCGATTTAAGTGAACTTTTTGGAATCACTTTTGAAAATGATCAAGTATTAGATAACAAGAAGAACTTAGACTTGGAAAATCTTCCTGTAGTTTCCCAATTTAATCCACCACACCCAATAACAAGTCAAATTGGTAAAATTTGTTATAGGGCAGGGTGTTCTCTTACAGTAATTGGATCAGCAATGCCTATTGTATCTTCAAATGATACTTCGGATCCTTTTTTAACTCCTTTAGTTTGTGTTTCAGAACCTGAAAAAGGAAGAGTGGTATGTAGTGGGAGTTATGAAATGTTTCGAGATAAAATTGGTGGAGGGTTTCAATATGAGACTCATCCTCAATTTGCTTTAAATCTTTTTAATTGGTTAGTTTCAGAGTATAGAGCCGAATTAAGAAATTCTGAAAAATTACCAAAACCTGAATTTGAAGAAGATATTGAAGAAATTTGTGAACCAGAAGAGCTGAAAGCACCAAGTATACCAAAAATAGATTTTTCTAAAGAGGTGTCTAGTAAGGAAGAAATTCTTAATCTTTTAGGAAATTTTTTAGATCATATTGCTATGATGAGTGAAACAAACGAACTTTCTGAAACCGCGAAAACACAAGATTCCAAACAAAAAAATAAAAATAAAAATAACGTGAATAATGAATCAAACCAACCATCTATTTTAGCTGATATCTCTGAAGAAGTTAAAAAGCTTGAAATTGCTAACAAAGAAATAAAATCTTTGGAGACAGAAAAGGAAGAAAATGAAGATAGTGAAGTTAGTGGGGATTTAAAGGAAAGAAAGGAAGAATTAGAAGTAGAAGTTCATAGTCTTGAAAGTAAGTTAAAATCGATATTAAATCTTATGGGATTTGTTGAGAAGAAGTATAAAAATGGAGATATAGACGAAAAGAATTACAAAGAACAAACTAAGAATCTTCATAAAGACTTAGATAAAATAAAAAGGAGAATAAAAAAGCTTAGTAATACTCTACAGAAGTAAAATTGATTAAAAGTGTTCTCTTAGAATTTTTATAGCACTTTAATTTGATTTTTCTTCAGTTTGATCTGCTTTATTTTTTGGTTTAAAATCGTCTGGAACATAGGGTTGGGCATACTTATTAGCAATTTCAAAGAAGTCTTTATCGCTTAATCCTTTAGTAATTTTTTGGAGCTCATCTTTTATAATATGAAAAGACTTGCGAATTTCATCCTTTGATGATGATTCATGTTTTCTTTTGACTTCAGTTACAATCTTTTTTATGATTTCGTCTGGAATGTCCAAGTCTAATACTTGTAACTTCTCTTTAAGTGCATTTAAGATAGATTTAGAGCCTGAAAATTTGCCGAGATAGAATTTACGTCGTCTTCCGACCATTTTTGGGTTTATAGGTTCATAAGTAAGAGGATGAGCCAGTATTGCTGCGATATGCAAACCGCTTTCATGGCTAAATGCATAATCCCCTACTATTGGTTTATATTGAGAGAGAGGTTGGCAAAAATATTCCTCGCAAACAGAACTTAATTCAGGCAATTTTGTTAAATTAATTCCGGTATCTATTCCTAATCTCTCTAAGATTGTAGCTACTTCTTCCAAAGCCGCATTTCCTGCTCTTTCACCATATCCGTTTATACAAGTATGGGGATATTCGCATCCTTCAAATACACCAGTAACTGTATTTGCTACAGCTAATCCAAAATCATTGTGAGTATGAATTCCCATAGGTACTTTTTTATTGAGAGGATCTATTACATCTCTTTTAATCTCTTTAATTAAATAACTCGTTGACTGAGGGGTCAAAACTCCAACTGTGTCGCCAATAACTACTCTTTCAGCTCCTGCCTTAATAGCTGTTTTAAATACATTTTTAATGTGATTTAGTTCTGCTCGCGTTCCATCCTCAGAAACCCAATTAATCTTGAAACCATTGTCTTTTGCATAATGTATTGCGGAAGTAATTTGATTTAGTTCCTCTCTCGGCACCCTCTCCACCACCGTCGTGGTCGGCAACGGACAGACGGTCCTCCTCGGAGAGAACACGATCCAGCGCAGCGCCGTAGTGAGTTCCGGGGTGCCCGTGCTCCAGTCTTTGAATATTGTGCGGGATACGGCGGGAAATCCCACGGCAATAATTTTAACACCAATTTCATCCATCATCTTTGCAAGATGTATTTTCTCATCTAGAGTTAGATATACAGTAGGACTTTGTTCGCCATCTCGTAAGGTTTCATCCCAAATACAAACTTTTTTTGGAAGTTGATAGTCTTTTAAAGCAATTTCGTTATAATCTATTAGGAGCTTTCTAAGTTCCTCTTTACTAAATTTATAACTCATGTTTTAATTCAAGGAGGATTGAATAATATTTTATAGAATAAATGAAGTTAAATAAATTAAATTATTTATATATACTTTAAAATCTAAGTACTGCTTTTTATAAAGCATCTATAATAATATAAGAGAAAAGGAATTCGATTAATTTGAAATAATATCTAAATACCATTTTATAAATTCATTAGGTTTGACTGAATAGGCGATTTCATAAATTGAATCTGGATTATATTGTACTTCTGTCCCCCCAAACTCATCAATTTTAATATTGATAGGAATTTTTTCGGTGAAATTCATTCCTATTGATTCAGCAACTACAAGAGCATCATGAAGACATGTCTTTTTTACTTTTTGTTCTAATCTCCTTGATCGGTAGGTTAACCAAATCCTAGCCATATCCATTACTTTTTGATTTAAAACTGAACCTGCAGACTCTACTAAATCAATATAACTTTCATAGAATAAGACTTGCGTAGTTACATCATTTCCGATAAATGTTATTGGAATTTTAGAATTTAGTACGATTTTTGCTGCTTTTATATCGCAGCGAATATTATGGCTCGGGATGGCTTTATATACTCTCTCTGGATTCGGAAATCCTTCTGGGATAGGATCTATGAAAGAAATTCCTGCTGACATAGACCAAATTCGGGATATCTGATCTGAAATTTCAGCATTTTGTATCAAAGCAGTAGCTATATTAGTGAATTGACCTAAAGATATAATTTCAATATTTTTTGGATTTTCTTGAATCGTCTGAATTAAGAGATCAATACCATTTTCTTCAATTCCATAATAAGTGTGCAGGGACCCCACCAGGTCGGCGCCGTCGTCCATGGTGATCTCCGGCCGGTGCGCCAGACAGGCCTGGATGTGCTCATAGTACGTGTCGTTGTCCTATAATGAATTTATTGTTTCTCATTGTAAATTAATTTGATAATTCAATAAAAACTATTAAAATTAACAATTATCAATAAAATCTAATTAATAAATTATTTTTTGATTATTTTTATTAAGCCTTTAATGAAATCTAACGATTTTTCTTAGGATGCTTAAAATCAATTGTAATCTGTTCGATTTAAGTTTGAATTTATAAATGAAACTAAATCTTAATGCTATTCTTTATATATCCATTAAGCTTTGAGAAAAAAACCGACTTTGGTGAATCAAAAATAAAAAAATAAAGGTTTCTATGTTTTTACTTAATAATGTCTGTTATAAAACAAGTTTCCATTATTTTTACTCCCGGAATGGGGGAAATCTTTTCTTCTATTAAAGGATTGAACTGTTCTATTGAAGGTATTTCAACTTTAATAAAGAGACCGCAATCACCACTTAATCTCCAAATATCGGTTATTTCTTCTATTTTTTTCAATTCCTTCAAAATATTTTTAATTTCTTTGAAATCTGGTTCAATCTTAACTGTCGCTCGGGTTTTAGGTTTAGTATTTAACTCATATAGGATGGTAAATTTTTTTATTATCCCCTTTTTCGTCATCTTTTTTACTCTTCTTCTTACCGTAGCTTCTGTTTTCCCAACAACTTCAGAAATATCATTATATGACTTCCTTCCGTCTCTTTTTAGTTCTTCCAAGATTTTTTGATCGATTGCATCGGTATCCATAACACATTACCTCTTGCTTTTTTAATTTTTATGATATACAAAAATGATAATTTTTATATAATTTTATACTCTTGATTATTAATTTATTAAATTTTTCGAACTTTATAAATATTTACCGAAAAATGTAACTTCGAAGTAAAGACATATTAGATTCCTATTGGGAAATTATACTTTTTTACTCCTTTCTTTTCTCTTAGTGTATTCATATGATTTAAATGCATTAATAACAATTTTTATTATATGGATCCTTTTTTCCTGGGAATAGATTGTTCCACTCAGAGTTTAACGGGAATTATAATTAATTTTGAAAATAATGAAGTTATTTTTAAAGAAAGTTTGAATTATGATAAAGACTTTCCCGAATACAAAACAAAAAATGGGGTGATATACAGTGAAGATGAAAATATCGTTCATTCGAATCCTTTAATGTGGGTGGATGCCTTGGAACAATTATTAAAGAAAATTAATAACCAAGGATTTCTATTATCTCATGTTAAGGCCATTTCCGGATCAGCACAACAACATGGGACAGTATATGTAAGTTCCTCATTCGAAAAAATCATTAAAAATTTAGAAATTACTAAGAAATTATCTTCCCAGATCAAAAGCACTTTAACAAGAACTACTTCTCCTATCTGGATGGATTCAAGTACATCTGCGCAGTGCAAAGAAATTCGAGAAAATTTAGGCGGCAAAGAAAATGTTATCCAAATTACAGGATCCAATACTTATGAACGATTTTCTGGACCACAGATCCGAAAATTTTATCAAGAAAATCCTATGGAGTACCAAAGAACTTCTAAAATTCATCTGATAAGCTCATTTCTAGCTTCAATACTTATTGGGAAAAATGCTCCAATAGATTATTCTGATGGAACTGGTATGAACTTAATGAATATTAAAGAGAAATCTTGGGATAATAAAGCATTAATCGCGACAGCCCCAGATTTAAGGCAAAAATTACCTCAATTGATTAGCTCTGTGGAAGTTATTGGAAAGATTTCTAAATTTTTTTGTAAAAAATATAATTTTGCTCCAAATGTTAAAATAATTGCATGGTCTGGAGATAATCCGGATAGCTTAATTGGAACCGGTTTAATTGAAAAGAGTAATTTTGCCATCAGCCTTGGAACAAGTGATACTTTTTTTGGGTATTTAACAGATCTTTCATTTAATTTCAACGAGGAAGGTCACATTTTTAGAGCACCAACTGGGGATTTTATGAGCCTTCTTTGTTTCAAAAATGGATCTCTTGCTAGAGAACGTATGAAAGATATATTTAATTTGAGATGGAGCGAGGTTTCAAAAATACTAAATGATACTTTACCTGGAAATGAAGGAAAGATAATTTTACCTTATTTTTTTCCAGAAATTGTTCCATTAGTTCAGAAACCAAAGATATATAGATTTGGTTTAGATGAAAAAGATGTTAAAGGTAATATTAGAGGAATAATTGAAGCACAATTCCTTTCAATGCGCCTACATTCAATTTGGATTAATGAAAGGCCTAGAAAAATTATTGCGACTGGTGGAGCTTCTGAAAATAAAGAAATCTTACAAGTTATTGCGAATATATTTCAAGCTCCCGTGGAGAGATTTGAAATACTTGATTCCGCAGCTTTAGGTGCAGCTCTGAGAGCAGCATTTTCTTTTTTTAAATCACAAGGAATTCAATATACATGGAGAGAAATCACAAATAAACTTTTGGAAAGGTATACAACCAAAAAAATTTTGCCCGATACCAAAACCAAGAAATTATATAAAGATATGGTAATTTTATATAAAGAATATGAAAACTTCATTCTTAAAAATGGACCAAATCCAGAAGAAAAAAGACAAAATTTTATGGTAAAGTATTTTCAATAGATCTTTAATCTCATTTTAATTTTTATACTTATCCTCTACATTTTCGAAAAAATTAAAGTCTATCTACTTCTAAATTTCATAGTGAAAATTTCTACCAATCCAATAGTAAAAATTATTAAAATTTTGGACGATTTTTATTATTTAATGAATTTAATAAGATTTAAATAATATTAGAACATATATTTAACCTAACAAGATAATTAATTTTTAAAATACTCGAAGTAAACTCATATATCGACTTATATAAGAACTCACAAGAAATTTTATAAACGAGGATTTTAAGATTAAAAATAATATCAAAAATATTATTTAGAACTATTAATTATTTGAAATATTCTACTTAAAGAAAATAAAATCTTTTCTTAACCATAAATAGATAGGAAATGTTTTGATTATACGAGGTTGTAAAAGATGTCCAGTGAAATACCCGAAAATATTAAAGATGCACTACGTTCTATTGGTTTAACTGATTATGAGATAGCAATATATTTAACATTGATTTCAAAAGGACCAATGGATGCACGAGAGTTATCAGAAGCATCTGGTGTTCCATATTCAAGAATATATAATATTCTAACTCAGCTAGAAAAAGACAAAAAATGGATTATTAAAGAAGAAGAATCAAGACCCTCCCGATATTTCGCTAAAAGCCCAGATGAGGCATTAATAATCGCCAAAAAACAATATAATGATACATTTGATGAACATTCTAACAAAATTATCCATACCTTAACACCGATATATCAAAGCCATGATACCCCCATTAAAATCGCTTTGTATATCCATAGAGGTCGTGATGTCTGTTTAAAACGGGCTATAAGTTTGATCAACCAATCTAAAACTTCGATATATATTGTCTCAACAGATTTTGAATTTTTAGACATATTTTATTCTGACTTAAAGAAGGCAAGAGCCCGTGGTGTCACAGATATACGAATGTTAATCGAAGAGGAAGCACTTTCGGATAAAAAGTTTGAAAAATTACTTAAGGATTATAATAAAATTGCCGAAATAAAATACCGAGATCAATTATTTGGTACTTCTGTAATTATGGATGAGGGGGAAGATGCATTCATTATTCTCTCACAAAAATTCTTTAGACAAAGATCTTATTTTGGTGTAGTTACCGATCATATAGCTTTTGGTCCTGCCAGCAATTATTATTTCAGTTATCTTTATGATACAGCAATTAAAGTTGAATTTGACTGAAAACTTCCTTTTAAAATTATCTTAATTACTCTTCACTAAAAATTCAATTAGAATAAAAAAGAGAAATTAATATCAAGAATTTACCAACTAACCTTTATCGCTTTTTCTGGGCAAATATCAGCACATTTTAAACATCGAGTGCATAAAGAACCCCATATTGGAGTGATTCTCCAATCTTGAGGATCATATGGATCTTTTTGTTTATCTTCTGTCCCTATTGTCTCATGCATGATAAAAACCGCAGGATCGCACGCTTTAAGACATTTAGCACAATCTCTTGGATCAATCTTTCCATTTTCCCCACATAATGTATAATCTATTTCGATTTTCGTTTTTCCCATTCTCATCACCATTTAATAAGTTCCATCAAAACCAGGAAATTCCTCTCTTGGAATCAATTGTAAAGCATCATTTTTACATGCATGCCGACAAATCCCACATCCAAAACACTTATCATAATCAATAATTACTCGATTCATTGAGGGAATATATCGAATTGCATTAAATTGACACATAGAAACACATTGCTTACATCCTTGGCATTTGTCTTGATCCAGATTAATTATATATTCTGCTTTATATACAGCTTTAAGACCAAAATTATTCCTTAAAGTTAAGCCTCCACATTCTGGACTCTCGCAAGAACAAATCGCGTTGATATAAGGTACTGGTTGAAACCATACAGACGCTATGTATCCTTTCTTGTTGTTCCTCTCTAAGATTTCCATTGCCTCTTCCCGATCTATTGGATTAGTTCTTTCTTTTGGCATAAAACGAGGCATCTTTTCAAGTATTCCCGATAAAGCTCCAAAATTAAGGCAAACTGCTTCTTTTTCGCCACGTTGCATGTATCTACACATGCAATAGTTACAGAGTATCGGCTCTGCAGCAAGTTCTGAAAGAATAGCTTTACCGTCTTCTAAAGGAATTACTTGGCCAAAATGACCATCTGCACGTTTGGGATTTCTTCCTTCTTTTTCACTATGAATCATATTTTCCGCTTTCCAACGTAGTAATCGACCAATAATAGGCATTTTCATTTTATAACCTAAATTTTTTGAGGAAAAACCCATAATTTTTCGAATAAAAACGGTTTCAAAGTTCATCCATTGCTCTTCCAAATAATTCACCATATCTTCTTCACTAGAAATTTGGTCCGCTTGGTAATTTCGGGCATTCATATACCACTTTTTGCCTTGTCCATGAGAAAGGCACCATTGACACATGTTATTTATCTCCTATTATAATTAATAAGTCAACTATATGGATTTTAGTCTTAAAATTATTTAAGTTTTATAATTTAGTGAAATAATTCTCATTATTTTATACGAT
>JARRLT010000160.1:0-5387 GCA_037386725.1 Promethearchaeota archaeon | reverse complement strand
TTTAAGATTAATTCCCATGATACAAGGTAGATCAAATTCTCGTGAAACAATGGCTAAATGTGATCCTGCCCCTCCACTAGTACATATTACTCCCGCTAAATCTGAAAGGATTGGTCCTAAAGTGGTAGTACCCGCATCCTCCACAAGACAAATTTTTCCTTTAGCATTATCAAATAATGCAATTACATCTTCTACAGTCTTAATAAATGTCAGTACTCCTTCTACTTCTGTACTTAGAGAACATGAAAGGCCTTTTCCTATTTTTTTCAATGAGTTCCACTACTCACTTTAATTATTACTATTAAAACCCTTATTTAAAAAAATGGTGTGTATTAAACCTAAATATAAAAAGCTTCAATAAGGTATTAAGCTTTTATTTTAATAAAAATTTATTAAATTCAATATGAATGTAAAGGAAACAAATGATCTAATAAGATATACCTCTGATGTGCTTGATAAACAAATTAGTGAAAGAGGGTTACTTGAGTCACAACTATTTCCCGTCACAGCATATATTTGTGTTTCATTTTACAATACATATGATATGCTTTATGATATCTTAAAGAAAGTGGCTGAAAAATCAACTCCTGAAGTGATGGGGAAAGAAAGCAGAAAAATTCTATCTGAATTACAAGCATTAACTATAACTTATATCCCTCTGTATTACATGGAAGGACGTATGGGTGAGATTCATAGAATGGGAGGAGATCCCAATAATGAAAGTGAGAAGAAACGTAAGGAGACCATGTTTGTGCTTGACTTTTGGAAAAGACTTGCTTCATCATATTATCCAAGTGGAAAGATCTTTGTTACTGGGGATGAAAAGAATTCTAATTATGCCTTAGATAGACCAGATATAAACTGGACTTTGAATCATATCCAAGATACCAATTCTGAGCAAGTAAAAAAGATTAAACGCACCCTTGCTAACTTAGAAGTAGTTTCATTTTTAGATGAATGCGAAGCACGAGCGAAATTATGTGATCATGGCCCTTATCAAATAAATGATGAAGAAATCTTAGTATTTCGAGAAATATCACATTTATATGATGGAGGAAAACCTCACTTTCCTTGGTCAGAAACAAATGTAAAAGCTCCTTATTCCAATATCGCATTTGCACTACGTTTAAAGAATGTTAAAGCGGAATTCGATAATTTTGCCACAATGTTAACTGATCCAAAAAACTTTACAGAGCATATAACAGGAGCCGCATTAATAACAAGAGATGCAGATAAGTTATATCCTGTGAATTTTAATATGCTTGAAGAGTTTAATAATTATGCAAACCAAGCTCAAAAAGAATTATATGTAAAATTTTCGAAATGGGATAGAAGAAAACGATTACTAGCTGGAGCATTCGCATATTGTTATGGATTTGCGCGATATACTAATTTTGTGGGAATTACCAATGAGATTAACTGGGATTTAACTGAAAGAACAATGGAAAAATATGTTCCTTATTTTATGGAAAATGATTTTGATCCGGGTATATCAAGACATTTTAGAACTTCTCGAAAGAAAAAACGAGAAGGGCCATCTCTTTATTTGTTAGCAGAGGATTAATAATGAAAAAATTAAAAGAAGAAAAAACAATTGAGAAAAGGGATGATTATCTTCATGAGTCAGGTGAAACTAATGAATGGCGTGAATCTTACTATTTTAATTGGGTAGATTTAGATCAAAAGATTTCTGGTTTTTCAACATTAGGGATACTTCCAAATAAAAATAAGAGAGAAATGGTTTTCATATTATTTTTTCAAAATGAAATGGAAGTATATTATAGAGAACCGGACATAGACTTTAAAAAGGAAAATTTTAATTCTTTATTAAAAGATAAACGGCTTACTTATGAATTAGTAGAACCATTGAATGAGTGGAATATCCATTATAAATCACGAAAGATAGAAGTAACAATTAACTTTAGAAAAAGATACCCAATCCATTTTTTTGGCTTAGATTCTTCAGCATCGTGGCATCAACATTTTGAAGCCTCTGGTAACATTCACGGAGAACTTAAGTTTAAAGATGGTACAACTAAAAAATTCCAAGGTTATGGTCAAAGAGATAAAAGTTGGGGTTTTAGAGATTGGCATCAATTTGACAAATGGTTTGCAGGACATTTTCAATTTGAAAAATGGTCAGTAGGATTTAGAAAGGATTATTTTGATGAAAAGTCTCAACTTTCTGGATATATCAGTACAGAAAATGGCAATATTCCAATTAATCAAATGGATATTAAGGTTGTTTATGATAATGATATATATAAAAGCCCGCTTGAAACGATCTATTCTTTTTCTGACATAAAGGGGAATTCATATAAATGTAAAACTACACGTATTTCAATAAAATCTTATATGAGATTTATAAGAGAATTTAAAGAAGGTCTTACCGAAGTTTTTGAACAGATGGTAAGGGTGGAAGATACGGTATCAAATGAAATAGGTACTGGGCTTTCTGAACAATTAAGAACTACCTTTATTTAATTGAAGATTGGCCAGATGCAATTGCCCCATTAATTTTTAAAGTTAACCATATCCATCCAAATTTATTTATTTGGAGATATTGAAAAGATGGTTTAAGAATATATTATTTTAATATACCATTAAACAATATCATATCACTTCCTTAGAAATTTGATAAATAAAAAAATTAGAGACTAATTTAATTGACATATTTGTAGATAACTTTTTATAGTTGTATTATTTTAAAGTTGTATAACCATTAAATAAAAAAAGATGGATTATATGAACCGTGAAGTAAAAATTGGTTTAACCTTCTTAATTATTATTTTAGTTGCTTTTTCTGGTATTTTATCTATTATCTTTGTGTTCATCCCAAAATCCTCACCTAATGGAGGAAGCAATACTGGGCCGAATGAACCTACAAATAAGAATCCTATTATATTTGAACCTAATACCTATATTAAAGATTCAAATGTAACTCAATTCGGATATGCAGTGCAATTTCTAAATGAAAGTATAGTTATTGATAATAAAATTGTTATTTCTAATGGATCAATTAGTGGATATAATGTAATTAATTCTACAATCACAAACAATACAAAGATCATCAATAATGATGTATTCATATCATTTGCTTTATATGGAAATACAAGTTTAACATTAAGTAATGTATGGTACGATTATTTAACAATAGTTTTGAATGATGAAAGTTCCCTTATCTTAGATAATTGTAGCTTAGCAGAACTCGATTTAACAGGAAGTAACGATGTTCAGATTATTAACAGTTCAATAACCACTATTGCTACATCTTCCGCTAACTTAATAAATCTCTCCATCGAGCAAATGTCGGATATTGGAACTATGATATTAATGGGCCGTGGAACAATTTCTATTATCGATTCAAAAATCCAAAATTGTTACTTTCAAGTAACCAATCCATACAACTACCAACCAGATAAATATTTAATTACGGGAATAATCTCTAATTGTTTAATTACCAATATTTTTGCATATAAATATACCGATCTTGACATTTATGATACAAATGTCCATCAGATTAATATAATTGGAAATAGTGTTCTTAATTTAGTAAATTGTAAAATTTATGAACAATACGTTACTTTTGAAGGGAAAGCAATTTTAAATAATAGTACAATTCTTACCGATTTAGAATATGGAATTATTGTGAAAACAGGATCTCTAAATATCACCAATGGGATTATTAATGGTATGGAATATGTAAATAACACTGAATTCATTAATGCTAATGTAACAAATAGGATTTTATATTCGGTTGTCGTTAAGAATTCAGCTCAAGTTAAAGTATCAAATTTTTCTGCCTCTTTTATGCTCTTTGATTCAGCTAATCTCACTATTGATGATAAAGAAACCAACTCTACAGAAGAAAGTTTGGTATTATTGCATGATTCTTCCCACTTATTTGCTTTAAATACTAGTCTCCAAGGTGCCCTCTTATTAGATAATTCTTCATTAGAGATAAAGGATAATTCAAATATTCAAACGCTTATGTTAAATACAACAAATGAAGCTTATGTTGAAAATTCCCATATAGACTCTTTTGTGATTTACTCTGGTACAATGGATAATAAGCAATCAGTCATAGTTAATTGTTCAATTGAAAATATACAAGATTATCCTTCAGGAAAAGCTGAATTAATCAATTGTAATATAACAAATCTTTATGAGGGAATTGAATTTCAAACGGGTTCATTTATAATGTCTCCAACTGGGATTACTGGAGTAGGTACGTACGGAAATCAGCTAATAACAACAAATTGTTCGATACTTAACAGAGAAAACAATATCATTGTGGTAAAGAATGATGTAAGCCTTATTATTGAAGATTTGCAAGGTGGAATTAATGTTATTAATGAAGGCGGGAACTTAATAGCCTATAATTCTACTTTTAGTGGTTTAATAGAGAAAAATTCTGCTTATGTTGCCTCTCAAAATTGTACGTATGATGTAACTAGTGGATCTTTTGTGGGTTTGATCTCGTTCTTAGGCACGGGCGTGTTAAATATTTTTGATAATTCCACCTTAACCATCAATAACTGTACAATATCTGGAATGGGAACAATGATAATGGCTTATGGACATTCTGAAATAATTATTGATAAATCTGATATTTTCGGCTTAACTCTCTATGGTGGAAAATATCACTTTTATCTCAATTTTAAATTTTTTTATATATTATTTTTGATATTTTATTATTTTAAAAGAAGAATTAAATTAACGTTTAAATTGAAAAGCTATTAAAAAATTTTTTTCTCTTAATGGTTCCAGATTAAGAATAAGATTTGTTTAACAATAAAAATTTTTATCCTTTAGATTGAATTCAGTTATTAGTATTCAAATTTAGATATTAAATACTAATTAAATTATAAAATAGAAATGATTTAAATGAAGGGAAATCTCCGATGGAAATTTGAGTATTCTTCTCAAAGAATGCCAGTTTTAGCTAATAATGTAATATCAACGTCTCAACCTTTAGCAAGTCAAGCGGGGCTCCAGATGTTAAAGCAAGGAGGGAATGCTGTTGATGCTGCATTAGGTGCCGCTATAACACTCACGGTTGTAGAACCGGTAAATAATGGAATTGGAAGTGATGCATTTGCTATTATTTGGGATAAAAAGAAGCTTATAGGCTTAAATGCTAGCGGAAAATCACCATCCTTATGGACACCTAAATATTTTTCTAAATATAAGACTATGCCATTATTAGGTTGGGACAGTGTAACAGTTCC
Organism: Promethearchaeota archaeon; assembly: GCA_037386725.1. Classification (GTDB taxonomy): domain Archaea; phylum Asgardarchaeota; class Lokiarchaeia; order Sigyniarchaeales; family SOKP01; genus JARRLT01. The sequence goes on along the minus strand of JARRLT010000160.1, from coordinate 156 downwards.
GGGAGCAGTTTCTGCGTGGATGGAACTCTCAAAGAAGTATGGCAATTTACCATTTAAAGAACTCTTTCAACCAGCAATAAAATATGCTAAAGATGGTTTTTTAGTATCTCCAATAACAGCTGATCTATGGGAAAAACTAAAACCGATATATAATAG
>JARRLT010000159.1:0-9417 GCA_037386725.1 Promethearchaeota archaeon | reverse complement strand
ATAATGATTAAGGTTTTTTTCATAAGGCGTATTTAATTTTGGAATTACGGGATTAACGCTTATTCTCAAAGCTTTCTTTTGAAAATTAAGATTATCAATATTTTTTATTAAATTAACTATTTCATGTATATCTTCCTCTTTTTCATCGGGCAATCCGATTAAAAAGTACATTTTAACATTATTGATTTTTGAATTGTTAATTTTTTCTACTAATTTATATATTTGTTCATTTGAGATCTTTTTATTTAATTTAAACCTTAGGTCTTCGGATCCTGTTTCTGGAGCTATGGTGATGGTTTTAATTCCAGCATTTTCTAAAACTTTTATTGTTTCATTATTCAAGTGCTCAATTCGTATTGAGGGTATCATTAATCTTTTGCCATACTTGATTATATTCTTACATATATCCAAAAATTGAGGATGTGCTGAAACACATGACCCGATTAGCCCTACTGAGCTAAAATCATCAACTTTAATTGCATTTTTGAGCGTATCGATAATATTTTCATAATTTCGGTTCCTAAAAGGATGGTTATGAAACGAAGATATACAAAATTTACATCTGAAGGGACATCCCCGATTAACTTCTATAAAAAAATTTTCCTCAAAGACGGATTTCTTCTTAGTATTTACCCTTAATTGATAATCTGGAATTGGAAATTTATTTAAGTCTTTCAAAACTAAACGATTAACATGATTTTTTAAGGAAGGTATAAAAATTCCATTTAATTTGGATAATTCATAAAGTAAGGAATCAAACTCTTTATCTGTGTTTTTATAATTAAGAAAAATACTTAAAAATTCATCGAGATTTGGTTCAGCATCGCCTATAAAAAATAAATCAAAAATCTTACTCAAAGGTAATGGGTTTGATGTTGCGACTGGACCTCCTCCAATTATAAGAGGGAAAGACTTTCCCTCTGTTTTACGTAAATCTTGGCGAATTTTTGCTTGTAAGGGAATATTAGATTTTTCAAGTATCCATAAAATATGTCTGAAGTCATTTTCAAATTGAACTGAAAAACCTAAAATATCAAATTGACTCGGAACTACTTGATTCTCGATGCTTCGTATCTCATTTTTATAATCTTTGTTAGCAGGAAATCTGATTTTTTCAGGTAAAAAAATTCTTTCACATAAAATATTCTTATATTGATTAATTAAGTAATACAAAAGACGAATGGAGTAAGAAGACATTCCTAATGAATAAATATTAGGATAAATCAAGCCAAATGATATATCTATTGATCGCCAATCTTTTATAAAGGCATTCTTTTCAAACATAATAGCCAATCGTTCTATTGAATATTTTCATACTTAGGTTTTTCATTTTCTTCTTTCAACTTTTTTACTTGTTCGACTATTAAAGGTAAAATGGTTCCAGTTTTATTCTGAATTACTACTTCTGCCTTATCATCTAAGGGTGTGGGGACATCGTTGATGATAATTAACTTTCCCCCCGAACTCAACGTGTAAAGCGGTAAATCAGATACTGGAATAACACAAAGCGATGATCCCGCAATTAACATTATATCCGCTTTCTCTGAAAGAGCTTGTGACTGATAAATTTCAAAAGTCGGTAAACTTTCCCCGAATAATACTACAGAAGGTTTTAAGGGAGCTGAACATATATCGCAACGTGGAGGATATTGTTTCTCTTTCTTCAACTTTCTCATGACTTGATCCTTATTATAACTTGCTCTGCATCCTAAGCAAGTAAATCTATTTACATTTCCATGTACTTCATAAACAAGGACTGCACCAGCCTTTTGATGTAATCCATCAATATTTTGAGTAACTATTCCCTTTAAAATATCCATTTTCTCTAATTCAGCAATGGCATAATGTCCTGGATTTGGTTCTGCATTAAAAAGTGTAGGAGCAACTTCTTCTGCTAATTCCCAGAACTTTGAAGGGTCTTTGATAAAAGATTTTAAGGTTCCGTGAACTTCGGGATTATATTTTTCCCAAATCCCACCTTCACTTCGAAAATCTGGGATTCCAGACTCTGTTGATACACCAGCTCCTTTTTCACTTTTTTAGTTTATAGATATTATTTTATTTATAGATCTAAATCGATTTAAATATAAATTAATATATAAGTTGGTTGAATTAAATAATCGACAGATTTTCTTATTAACTGTATATCATTATTTTCTTAAAGATAATTAATATTATTAACTTTAAGTATCTCTATTAAAAACATAAATACATAAATATTGTATTCTAAATTGAATACTTTTTAAAGCAAAAATCATAAACATTATAATTCTTTAAATATTATCAAATATAATATTTAGATGTTTTATTAGCTTTTACCATTCATAGTTTAGTACCATGATCTCTGGTTTCTCAATTATTTTAGATAATGATATTATTTATTGTTCAAATGAAAAGACATACACTTCTTTTGAAATCATTTTATTTATTGAGAAGCTAATCCGAAGCATTAATCCAAAAAGTGTTTGGAGATTAGACAGTATTCTTTTAGAAAATCCTCAAGGTCAGTTAGAAAGAATTTTGATAAAACACATTATTAATAATAATGAAAATATTTTTTATTGCATTCTTGGCGATTTTGAGGCCGATTCTCCCGGAGCTTTTAAAATGTTAAATGAATTTTACGGGAAAGTAGAATCTGCTTATAGTTCAGGAAGCACCTTGAAGGAAGTTTTCAACAATTCTATGAAGAAAGACATGATTAATGTTGCAACGGAGTTTATAAAACTTAAATATGAAAAAATAATCGGAAAAGGGTCAGTAAGTAAATTTTTTGGAGTTAATGGAGATTTAAATCAAATTATGTACTGTGGTATTTCAAATCAAGGTCTTCCAATAATTTCACAACTTTATGATGAAGAAATGCTTATCAATTTAAGTAGGGAAGCAAATGATAGTAATATTGAACTTTTCACTTCAAACCTATCTGCGAAGTTAGCTACGATAACAATGAATACTATTATTAGAACAAACAGATATATAAAGGAAATCCACATAAAAAATATGGAGGATACAATTAACAATATTTTTATTCTCTATGGGTATATGGATGGATATTCTCTGGACTTTATAGCTTCTGGTAAATTTGAAGTAATAAAAAATCTTTTTGAAGAATTAAGAGATAAAATTTCAAAAGAATTACCTTTATTTTTAAGTTTTCATTTATTCAAAATTAATTGTTTTAGCGATTTTGACCATAGTTAGGAACTGGTTTTATAAGTATTTCTGTATTAATTACCGATTCACAATTTTTACAATATTGAATTATTATAGGGATGGCACCAATTTCATCAAAGTATCTTTTTATCCATTTTAAACTAAATTTACTCATAGATTTCACAATTTTTCCTCCAAATGGAGCAGCTTCTGCCTGTATATCTATGAATGATTCGATTGCTACCATAGCATCATCTTTAAATTTGTCATCTATTTTGGTGGGTTTAATCTCTAATCCTAATTCAAGATCCTCTTTACAAAAGGGACATTTAACCAAAATTAATTACCTCCTTATTTTAAATTAAAACTTCTATTATTGAATTTGGGAAAATTCTAAATTTTTTAAACTTTTTAACCTCTTGATTATTTTTAGTATTTAATTAATATATTAGTTATTATTAAAGTGTAAAAAAATGAAAGCAGTAATTCTAGCAGCCGGTGAAGGAAAACGATTGAGACCTCTTACATCTACTCGTCCCAAGCCAATGATACCTATAGTTGGAAAACCTTTATTAGAGTATATAATTGTTGGTATTAGAAAAGCTGGGATCAAAGAGATCTTATTAATTGTTGGTTACAAACAGGAAGTTATACAAAATTATTTTTCTAAGAAGCAAGAGGAATTAGATGTAAATATTACTTATATTACTCAAGAAGAATATTTAGGTACTGCCCATGCTACTGGTTACGCTGAGAACTTTGTTGGTGATGATAATTTCCTTTTATTATATGGTGATATCTTAGTTGAAACCGAAATTTTTGAAAGAGTTGTTTCTAAGTTTATTAACAATAAAGTTGATGGATTGATATCATTAAGACAAGTTGAAAATCCTGAAAGTTATGGAATTATTTCATTAAATAAAGATGGATTTGTTGAACAAATTGTAGAAAAACCCTCTCCTGATTTGAATGTAGGAAATTTAGCGAATGCAGGTATTTATGTTTTTTCTACTAAAATTTTTGAAGCAATTAGAAAAACTCCTTTATCAGAAAGGAAAGAGTATGAATTTACCGACTCTATGGAAATACTGATTAATCAATTGAATGGAAATATTTTTGGCTTCAATATGAAAACCAAATTTTGGAATGATATTGGTTTACCATGGCAAATTTTTGATGCTAATAAATATATTTTGGATAATTTAAAAAGAGAAATAAATGGAGAAATAGAAAAAAATGTTTTTCTTCAAGGAAAAATCCATATTGGAAACGGAACTATTGTTAAATCGGGTACTTATATTCAAGGACCTTGTTATATAGGGAGAAATAGTCGTATAGGTCCAAATGCTTTTTTAAGGCCTTATAGTGTGATCGGAGATAACTGTCATATTGGTATAAGTGAAGTAAAAAATTCAGTTATCTTTTCTGATTCTAACGTCCCTCATTTCAATTACATTGGAGATTCAATTATCGGGGTTTGAGTCAGATATGAACGCGGTGTTTACGCCGCCAATAAGCGTAGTGCTCCCCGCTAAACCATTTATCATCACCGTTAATACAAAAGCAACTACGTTTAGCCATCTAAGCAGAGCTGAATCATTACCTGCCACACATCTTCTCTCCGAGAATTAGTTTAATTTGTTTTTCATAAAAATTTTTCTGTCTCACAATCAGCAGCGTTGTATCACTTGAGTAACAACATTTGTTTAAATAAATGAAAAAATTATGATATTATTATATGGTAATGAATACCCTCTTTTATCTTAAAATGTCCATCTTCTTAGGGGTTTACTTATTTATAGGTTTTAAATTCCCAAAATCAGATTAAATTCATCTTAATTTAATAAATGTTAAAGGTGTAATGCAATTTTTTTATCATATATGATATTTAACCTTATCAACAAGTGAAATATCCATTTTTAGTATAAAAGAGAAAAAGATTACTTTAAATTAAAAATAAAACTAATTCCAAACATTTTTATCATCTTTGATAAATATTACGTTCTTTTTTGGAGATCTCTTAATAATTTTTTAAACTTTAAAGGTGTTCCTTTATAATTAAGTTCTTTTAATGCAAGATCTTGATAGGTATGAAATAGTTCATTAGACAGATCCTGCCAATCCCTACAAATTTGAAGAGTTTCTTTATCTGCTTTAAGTAAATTATCATATTTCATTATTCGAGAAAAATTATTTATAATTGGGTTGATAATTTCAAGATCTAATCCTTCTAATAAATCCCTTATAAATTCTTCAGGAGTATACCAATCTTTTACTCTCTGCATATCTCTATGTATTTGGGTAAGTAATACATTTCTGGGCCCCTCCCATAATTCCATAATCATACTATCACGATGAAATCGTGGAAGTGTTAAGAAGTCTTCCATAACTCCGTGACCACCGAAAAAAGATATTGCAAGTCTAGTCATAGCTGGAGCATCGTCAGCTACAACAATTTTTTGAAGCATAATTAATTCTCTTAATCGAAATCTTCGTTTTTTCTCCTCGAGATTATCAATTTTCTGCAAATCCCGAATTCCTGATATTAATTCTTCATCAAAATGAATATATTCTGAATAAACTTTAAACGCTCCAGCGGCAGCTCGACTTGCATATAAATTCAAGTCATTTACTTGATTCATCATTAAGGGAAATGATGCTACAGGAACTCCAAATGCGGTCCTAAATTGAGCATACAAAGTTGCTTCCCTAGCAATTCTAAGGGCAGCAGCAGCCATTCCGAAAGCAACATGAAGTCGAGAGATAGATAGAACAATGCCTACAATGTTTGCAAGCCCTTTTTCAAGAGGACCAATTGGATAGGCAACCGCCCCATTATAAGTTATTTCAGCTGTAGGTAACTCTGCTGTTCCCATTTTAGGTTTTAGTCTCTCAATTATATATGAATTCCTAATTTCTTTATCTTTGTTTCCTGGTAACCATGAAGGAACTAAAAATGCAGCTACTCGTGTAGATGATTCTACTCCTTTTGGTTTGGCAGTAACAACCGCGTAATCTGCCTGAGTGGCAGAACAAAAAAATTTCTGACCAAAAATTCTCCAGCAATTTGATATTCCATCTTCTCCTTCTTCTTTTTCATAAACTGCTTCTACTAAATTTGAAGGGACATCACTTCCACCTTGAATTTCACTTACAAATTGAGCTCCTACCCCATAATCTCCATTAATCCCATCTCTTACGTGCGAAAGGATTTTTTTAGCTTCATTATCAAGCTGTTCTTCGTATTTTTGGGCAAATTCAACCATTCCATGAGTACATGCAATGGGACACATAACTCCTGCTTCGGAATTTTGATATAATAAGAACATTTTAACAAATCTATTCCAAGCTGTATTTCGATTGGGATCAAAAAGTCCTAAAGAAAAAATTTCTTTTTCTAAAGTTTCTGTTTCTCCACAACGCTCTATTCGGTCTATTCTATGATTATGTGCATCGTAATGCCGAATATGTGTTAGCTTTAATCTATTTTCTAATCTATTAGCTTCATCAGATAGATCTCGAAATCGAAAAGAAGTATACTCAGAAAGTGCTAGAAGATCTCTTTGAATCTTTTCATATTCATTCTTTGGTACAAAATGTTTAACTAAAGCCTGAAAAAATTCATCATCCTTGTAAAAATCAAATTTATCTCTCACTAACAAATAATCATCAAATGTATAGGGATTGTCCCTATTACCTTCTTGAGAACTCATATTTTTATCAAATTTAAAATCTAAATTCGTATAATAGAATAACTAATAATGATTTAAGTTAAGTAACAATTAGGTTTAAATCTATTGAAGGTTAAAATGATAGCAAAAAATAATATTACTTTATGTTTAATAAAAACAAGAAGGATATTGATACTTTAAATTAACAAGGGATTATTTTATAAGTTAATCTTCATCTTCTTCTTCGATTTCAGCAAGTTCTTCTTCATCAATTTCATCATCATCTTCTTCTTCCTCGCTCTTTTGTTGTCTCCGATTTTGTTGTGCCAATTTTTTTACATTGATTCTTTCAGCTCGTTTAATCTCTGACTTTCGTGATCGTTCAACGTCTATTTCTACTATATCAAATTTAGAATCTGGGACTTCTTTATCTTCTCCTCCCTCGGGAATTGAAATGAGTTTACTCTTGATAACTTTACAATCTGAGAGGGGATATATTGTTTTAGCAATTCTTTCGACTTGTCTTTCAAATTCGCCTTCAATAATACCCTTTATGAATTTTTCATGATTCAATGTCTTAGCAAACTCCGTTAAAACATCTCTCATAATCTTTCGAATTATTAATTGTTGAGAACTTCTTGCTCGTCGAATTGTAACTGCTACAGTTGTTAAACGATATACGAAGCCATCTTTAGTAGTAAAATTTTCAATTGAAGTTACTTTTGTTGATCCTCGTCCTACTAGTGAACGTATAAAATCATTAGTATATTCATGTCCAATAAACATGGTACTACAAGTGTTACTATCAGCTTTCACACCTGTAACTTTGAATCTTAATTTTAAGTTGATATCATTATAATTATCTGTAAAATCAAATAATAGGTTATCAATAGTCCGATCAACTACATTAGATTCAAAACCAATAATTTGTCCTAATTCTTTATAATTAAAACTCTTTGGTGCATAACAAGTAAACCAAGATTTGTCTTTATAAGAAACCTTTTTTACTTTAGGTCTCCTTTTTCTCTTTGATTTTTGACTCATAATTTCTATTTTTCTCTTTCAATTATTTGATAATAAAATTTAGAATTAATTATTGTGCTACAAGTGTTCTAACTTTTTCTGTATCATATTTGAAATCTCTTGATAAGATATTTTTATCTTTATAATAACTAATAAGGCGATATATCTTAGATTCTGTTCGGATTAATCCTTTCTTACTTTCTAAATCTTTATGATTAGTTTCTAAATGTTTTCTTAAAGCAAGTGCTTTCTTTATTAAATTGGTCAGATCTTCCGGTAAAGGGGTTTTAAGTTCATTCTCTTCTATAATTTGACTTATCTTCTTACCTGTAACTACTTTTATTAATGGAATCCCATATTTATCTCTAAGGGTAATTCCGATCATAGATTTAGATAATCCTTTTTTTGCCAGCTTTACAACCAAGTTCTCCACTTCTTCTGCTGAGCGTTCAATCCACGCAGGTTTTTCTAATCTGGGTGGACGAGTTGATCCACTTTTACCTTTTTTTCTGCTGTGTAATCGTGCCATTTTATTTTTCTCCTAATTCTAAAATACTATTAAGGAAATTCAAATTAAAGTAGATAAAGAAACATTTAAAATAAAATTTTGGAATCATTTCATTTTAAGTCACGTATCAAATAATCTAATCTAATATTATGAAAGCAAAAATAAGATTTCAAATTACTTGATTTTCGTTAAGATTTTAAAATAACAATCTCTAACACTTGTATGACCCACATCTCCTCCAGATCCTTCACCTCCAACTGAATCCCCCGTAATAAATAGGTTTTTTAACCCTATAATATTATTACCTGGTCTTTTGAACTGATGTTGTTCCGTGTTTATTTCAACCCCATCTATCATTTCCAAAAATAAAGGCCTTTCAAATAGTAAGTAATTATCAATTTTTGGAAAATGAGATAAAATTTCTTTTCTAAATTCTTTAAAAACTTGGTGTATATTCTATTTTACATCTTCTTTTTAGCATTAGTCCATGAATTTATTCTTTTTTCCTCTCTTTTTAACAAAAGATATTTGATCACGTAAGATATCCACAACTGTTCTTCGTTTCTAAACATCTTGAAGACATCAATAAATTTACTTGCATATAAACTCATGATGAGGATATTACCAATAAAAAATGATATTGCAATAAATAAAAAAGTGGGTAAATTAAATTGAAGGCTAAATCTTGCAAACAATCCTCCTAAAAAAAGTATGAGAACATCTGTGAATGAATTTAAAGTACTGTCTTTCCTATTACCAAATTTTATGTCTTTTTTAACTAAATATGTATTTTCGATAACTTCCCAAATCAATCCTCCAAAAACTACTGATAATATGGCGAAAATGAACGAATAACCATTAAGAAAGACCAAAAAAATTGCATCCAACACAATAAAGGCAAAATAGCCAACTAAGAGGTGCCCAAAACTAAAGAAATCAATGGCGGCTTTACTTATCCCTTCTTTATTTTTAGCATAAAATTTATTCACAAATTATTTTCCAAAATACTATTAATAAATCTTATTCTTTTCAAGGGATTGAAGAAACCACAATACCGAG
>JARRLT010000158.1:0-5540 GCA_037386725.1 Promethearchaeota archaeon | reverse complement strand
AAAAATGATCCTTTTATAGATATTCTTATTGAATATATTAAAGATGAGGTTGGATCATTAGAAGAAGGGGATATTGTCGTTATTTCAGAGAAAGTAGTTGCTATATCTCAAGGAAGAGTTGAAAATCTTAAGAATATTAATAGTATTTCTGTTAAAGCTAAAAAGTTAGCAAACAAGTATGATATGGATGAAAGAATTGTAGAATTAATCCTTAGAGAGTCAACGATGATTTTAGGGGGATTAAGACATGTTATTTTAGCTAAAGTCAATGATTTTTTAATAGCAAACGCGGGAATTGATCAATCAAATGCTGGTCCTGAGAATGTGGTATTGTTACCAAAGAATCTTAAATCCGTAGTAAGTAATTACTGGAAGAGATTGAAGAATGAATTTAACCTAAAGAAACTAGGATTAATTATTGCTGATTCTAGAGTACAACCTTTAAGGAAGGGTACAATTGGTATAGCTATCGCTACCGCTGGTTTTGAGCCAATAGAAGATTGCGTTGGAAAACCAGATTTATTTGGAAGACCACTAGAAATCACCTTAAGAGCTATAGCTGACGATTTAGTAAGTGCAGCCCAATTTCTTCTTGGGGAAGCAAATGAGCAAACTCCAGTTGTTGTAATCAAGGGAGCAAAAGTAACTTTCACAGATGACCCAAAATTAACAACTGAAATGCCCCCTGAAGAATGTCTTTATATGAACATTTTTTCCAAATATCTACTTAGAAAGTTTTTTAGTTAAATTCTTCGTTTATGTAAATAAACTTTAAAAAAGTCATTTTTTTAAAGTTTCCTTGATTTTTTAATTCGAATATGAAGGATTCAAAATATACAACGATTGAAGAAGCTATAAAAGAAGGATCAGAAACGGTTCATTTGCGAGGATGGGTTTATAGAGAGCGTAAGTCAAATAAGTTTGCATTTATTGTTTTACGAGATGAAACAGATATAATACAATGTGTAGTAAAAAAGAAAGATACTCCTGAAATATTTGAGAAAGCAGAACAATTAACTGTGGAATCCTCCGTAAAAATTTCAGGTACATTGAGAGAGGATGATAGAGCTCCAACTGGTTACGAAGTTGGAGTAAAACATTTAGAAATAATGCAGATTGCTGAACCTTTTCCTATAACGGAATATCAATCTCAAGAATTATTATATGATAATCGCCATCTATGGCTAAGATCTCGAGAAATGACTGCAATTTTAAAAATCCGTCATACAATTGTTGGTGCAATTCATGAATTTTTCCGAAGTCATGGATATTACGAATTTGATGCTCCAATTTTTCAACCAACAATGTCAGAAGGTGGTGCAACTTTATTTGAAGTTAAATATTTTGAAGATAAAGTATATTTAAGCCAATCTTGGCAATTATATGCTGAAGCAGGAATCTTTTCTTTAGGAAAAATATATAATATGGGACCAACATTTAGAGCAGAAAAATCCAAGACCTCACGACATTTATCAGAATTTTGGATGGCAGAAATGGAAGCAGCATGGATGCAACTCGATGAAATTGTAGAAGTTGCGAAAGAAGAGATTAGGTTTATTATCAAGCAAGTTTTAAAAAATAATCAAAAGGAACTGAAGATTTTGGAAAGAGATACGTCAAAATTAAATTATTATGTAAAAGAGAAATATCCTACCATAAAGTATGCCGAAGCTTTGAAAATATTAAATGAGAAGTATGAAATGGATGTACCGTGGGGTAAAGATTTAAGAACTTTAGAAGAAGCTCAATTAGCAGACCATTTTGGAGTCCCAGTTGTGGTAACACATTATCCTACTGAGATTATGGGATTTTATAAACCCCCAGATCCAGATAATCCAGAAGAAGCTCTTTGCTTTGATATGTTAGCTCCTGAAGGATATTGTGAAATTATCGGAGGATCAGAAAGGGGCTTATCAATTGATAATATGCGAGAACGTTTAGAAGCAGAGGGAGAAGACCCTAATACATATCAATGGTATTTTGATTTAAGAAGATATGGAGGAGTGCCACATTCGGGTTATGGGGTGGGAGTAGAAAGAGTAGTTTCATGGATTTGTGGATTGGATAATATAAAAGATGCTATACCATTTCCTAGAACCATGTTACGAAAAGAACCTTAAAAACGCAAAAAAATTCTTTTTTTCTTAAACATCTTATTTTCTTCATCTTGATTAACTTTACATAATAAGCAAATTTCATTTAGAAAAATTCAATTAATATAGTAAATTGAGATCTTCAAGAGAGAGAAATATGTTAATATAGCCTATTGTGTCATTTATTATGAAAATTTATGAATATATGGCTCATGAATTAATACAGAAAGTAAAGGATGGAGAAATTAGTATTAGTAGTATAATCCATCAAACTTTTGAGAGAATTGAAAATACTGAAAATAGGATTCATTCTTTTGTAAATTTATATAAAGAAGAGGCATTGGAAAATGCAAAAAGGCTAGATAAAAAGTTAAAGTCTGGAAAAGAGTTAGGAAGGCTATACGGTTTACCAATCGGGATAAAAGATCTCATTTGTGTTAAAGATAAACTTACAACCTGTGGTTCCAAAATTCTAGGTGGATATAAACCCCCTTTTAGTGCTACTGTTATAGAGAAATTACTTAATATTGAAAATGCGATTTATATCGGGTCTACAAATATGGATGAATTTGCAATGGGGTCATCTACCGAAAATAGTTCCTATGGACCTACATATAATCCATGGAATCTAACTTGTGTACCTGGAGGTTCAAGTGGAGGATCAGGAGCTAGTATCGCATCAGGACAAGTGATGTGCTCATTAGGCAGTGATACTGGAGGGAGTATAAGATGTCCAGCTTCCTATTGCGGAGTAACTGGATTAAAGCCAACATATGGAAGAGTTTCTAGATATGGGTTAATAGCATACGCAAACTCTTTAGATCAAATCGGACCTATAACTAAATGTGTTAAGGATGCTGCTTTATTATTAGAAATTATGGCGAGTTATGACCCAAAAGATTCAACTAGTGTGAAAAGAGAAGTTGAGAACTATATTACTAATTTAAATCAGGATATAAATGGTAAAAAAGTTGGCCTTCCAGTAGAATTTTTTAAAGAAGGTTTAGAAAAATCTGTAGAAAATAAAGTAAGTTCAGCTGTTAAAAAATTAGAAAAACTTGGTGCAGAACCTGTTGAATTATCTCTTCCCCATATCGAATATACTATCCCAACTTATTATATTATCGCGATGAGTGAAGCAAGCTCAAATTTAGCGAGATTTGATGGTTTATTGTTTGGGAACACATCTGAAGATAAAAGTGGGGATGTGTATGAGGCAATTTCAAAAACCAGAAGAAAATATTTTGGTGAAGAAGTAAAACGCCGTATTCTACTCGGAACATTCGCTTTATCAGCAGGATACTATGATATGTTTTACATGAAAGCATTAAAAGCTCGAAATTTGATTAAGAAAGATTTTGAGGAAGCTTTTAGAAAATGTGATGTTATTGTATCACCAACTATGCCTACAACAGCATTTAAAATTGGTGAATTAATATCCAATCCATTAGAAATGTATCTGATGGATATATTAACATGTCCAGTGAATTTAGCGGGATTACCAGCTCTTTCTATACCATGTGGATTTGATCAAAAAGGTTTACCAATTGGTTTTCAAATTATTGGTAACTATTTTGAAGAAGAAAATATTCTCAATATTGGATATAAACTCGAACAGGAGTTGAATATTTATCGAAGATTACCTAAAATGAAAGGAGGAAAGATTGATGAATGAAAAGAATGAGGTAATCATCGGTTTGGAAATTCATATACAGCTTACAAATTTAAAAACAAAATTATTTTGTAATTGTAGCACTGATTATAGAGAAGCATCTCCCAATAGTCATACATGTCCAGTTTGTTTGGGATTACCAGGATCTCTTCCAGTAATAAATAAGAGATCAGTTGAGTTAGCCACTCGACTGGCTCTTGCTCTTGAATCAAAGATTAACAAATCAATGTATTTCTTTCGAAAAAATTATTTCTATCCCGATCTGCCAAAAGGGTTTCAAATTTCACAATACAACAGAGCAGGAGGAAAGGCATTTGCAGATGGAGGTAAAATATCAATAAAATTAAATTCAAATAAAAAAGATATTTTATTAAATAGAATTCATCTTGAAGAAGATCCAGGTAGGCTAGTCCATGAAGGAAGTATCGCAAGTTCAACTTATACTTTAATTGATTATAATAGATCAGGTGTTTGTCTTATAGAAATAGTAACAGAACCAATGATAAATTCACCTGAAGAAGCAAGAGAATTTTTAAATCAATTACGTTCAATTGTATTATATACAGGAATTTCTGATTTGAGTTTGGAAGGATCTGTAAGAGTAGATGCTAATATCTCTATCAAAGGTCATAAAAGAACAGAAATTAAAAATATTAATAGCTTTAAAGAAGTTGAAAGAGCTTTAAAGTGGGAAATTCGTAGACAACGCAACCTAATTAAAAGAGGGAGAGATATTATACAAGAAACACGTCATTGGGATGATAAAAGTAGGATCACTATTTCATTAAGAACTAAAGAAGTGGAAAAAGATTATCGATATTTTCCCGAACAAGATCTTGTTCCAATTAAGTTGAAAGATGAGTTTATTGAAGAAATTGGGAAAACCCTTCCTGAAATGCCCAATGAACGAATTCAAAGATTCCAGAAGGAGTATAAATTATCGGAATTTGATTCTGAAATTCTAGTTTTGGATAAAGAGTTAGCCGATTTCTTTGAAAAAGGAGTAAAGTTAGAAGAAGCATATAATCCAGATGATTTTAAACAATATTGTAATTGGCTTAAAGGAGACATTTCTAGATGGCTTAATGAACATAATATAAGTATTTCAGAATCAAACTTAAAACCGAAACAGTTAGTTGATTTGATTAAATTTATTGATGAAGGAAAGATTACCGGAAAAATTGCTAAAGAATTCATAAACGATATTATGAAAGGGAAATCAATAAAAGAAATCATTAAAAAATCAGGAAAGACGAGAATAGCAAGCCAAGAAAAGATAGCATCAATTGTAAGTATGGTTATCAAGGAAAATCAAGAAATTGTTGAAGATTATAAGGAAAATCCAAGGGCTTTGGAAGCTCTTATTGGTAAATGTATGCAAAAAACAAAAGGGCAAGCTGATCCAAAATTAACTCGTAAAGAACTACTAAAACAAATTAAGGAGTAGTATTTTTTATTTTAAAGGATTAACGATATATGAATAATAAGTATTCGCAGAGAGGTGGGAATTATTAAAGTTCCTCTCTTTTTTAATCAATAATCGCAGTTAAATTAAATTAGTTATATTAATAAATAATTGAAAAGACCCTAAAATTAAATAAATAGAAGACTGAAGTATTTCTATTCTCTGGAGAGAATCAATCAGAAAGTTTATTCTATAGATAATAAATTCACTTCTTAAAGAAAATAATAGAAAAAAGAAATGTTATAAAACTTCAATTAAAGCATTTTTTGCTGCGTTTAACTTTAAATTAATAATTCCAAGTTGAGATTCA
>JARRLT010000157.1:0-5551 GCA_037386725.1 Promethearchaeota archaeon | reverse complement strand
AAAAAAATTTTGGGTTCATTTTAATAGAGCTTGTTATTTAGGATACCTCAAGAAGAAAAATAATAAAGTATACCTAAATAAGCATTTTGATGATTAGATTTAAGATATAAATATATTCCTGAATATATAAAAAGATTTATGTATTATTAATCAATTAAATTTAGTTTTTCTTTTTTACGTCTTTTAATCAAGAGATATATCCCTACGATAAGTGAGAGTATGATTGGAAAAATAAAAGCTAAGGGATTACGACCCGACAGCAGAAAAAGATAATATGTGATTGTAAGAATACTTGCTAAGAAAGCAATAATGGAATAATAATGAGAAGTAAAATTTTTTAGTCTATTTAAAAACATATAAACCCGAAAATTCATTTTTTTAATAACTTCAAGTTCTTCCTCGTCAAGATTATCTACAACTTCAGTTTTTTCATAATAGATACCTATTCTAGGATCATATTTCCCTGGTAATTGTTCGGAGCCGATTAAAGAGAGTAAATAATCTTGAATATGGTCTTTCTTTATTTTTAACTCATTATTTAAGAAACTGATTGTAAGATATTCATTTGCGACAGCTTTAATCGCCATCTCAATATATGATTTTAAAATTAATTTTTCTAAGGTCTTTACTTTTTCACTCAAGATCAAATTGAATTCAATGAAAAATTGATTGAAATCATCAAGGAGATATTTATTTTTTGTTTCAAAATCTTTTGATTCTTTATTGAATTTCTTAATTAAATTTCCTAACTCCTTTTTAATTTCCTTGATCCTTAATTTAATATTTTCTGAACGTTTTTCAATTTTGGAATAGGCGCGTTTAAACTCCTTTATTTCGAGATCATCTTCTACCCTTGCTTGTAGAGTACCAAGAAGTTGACTTAATCCTATTTTACTCTTATTAATATATTTCATTAATTTTTCTCGAAATATTTCATTTTTTCTCAGTAAAATTTGATTTTTTAATTTTCGAACTCTGTCATCGATTTCATCCAAAAAAACCCTTTTTTTAGTTACATAGAATTCTCTAATCTCAGAAACTAGATAATGGGTATCATCTTCTTTAGATGTATTTTTTTCGATTTCCTCCTCAATTTTTAAATTTATATCCTCGACTTTTTCCTCTAAAATTTGTTTTTTTCTCTCAAAATCCTCTCGAATTTTGACATATGATGCCGAAGATTCGATTTCCTTTTGAAGCTTATTATACTTTTGACCTATTTCAATTCTTAACTCATTATACTGCTGAGAAATGAAATTCTGTAATTTTTTAAAAACCTTTATCTTTTCAGAGATACTCTTAAGGGCAATTTCAGCATTCTCAATTAAATATTCGAAGTGATTTTTTGTTTCTTGGGATTCTAGTCTCTTATTTAGGTCTATATCTAATTCTTCCACCTTGTTTGCAAATTTTGTCCTAAAAGATTTTTCAAAACCGTCTAAATCATTCAATCTATTGGAAATTTCTAATAGATTTACTGACAAAGTTTTATTTTTTATACAAGATTCATATAATGCAATAGCTTTTCCTATTGTCTCATTATAATACTTTAAAAGAGTGCTATCAACATAAGATCTTAATTCTTCATTTTTATAATGGTAATCAGTGAATACTACAACATATTTATCATTTTCATTAACTTTTCCATTAAATTTAGATATATCAATCATTTCTTTTAATCTAGTAATAATATCTTTACATTTTAGATCTAGATCACTTGCTATATCTTTTAAATTAACAATGTCAGTGTCCGTAGTTTTGGCAGTAAGCTTAATCTTATCTCTGATTATATTATTTGTATAATCTTCTTTTTGGATTTCAATTTCATTTGAAATATAATCTTTGAATTTTTGCCATTGCATAATAGATAATTTTGATTTGTCATCAAAATTTTCAACAACATCTCTACAACTCTTTAACTTATCTTCATAATCATTATCCCATTTTTCAAATTTTCCATATATGGTATCAAGATCTTTTCTAACCTTTTTAATATCTAAATCTGCAAAAGTATTAAATTGATTTAGCCTTTTTTGATAGGTTTCTAATTCTGTTCTTGCCTTATTAACATTATTACTAACAAATTTATCAAAATCTTCAATAATAGTTCTATTTCTTCCCTCTATAACCTTATTTTTTAAAAACTGTACCTTTAAAGAAATCTCATTCAACATGTTTTCTTCTACAATTTCTAATTTTTCCTTTAAATGGTTAAAGAGCGAATATAATTTTTGTTTATCCTTTATTTCTTTTTTAATTTCCTTTCTTATTTGTTTTATTTTATCTGAAGTGGTATCTAAGATAATTTCAGATTCATTTTTAATTATAGAAAAAGCTTCTTTAAATTCATTATTAGAAATTTTTTCATCCGTCTTTTTACTCACAATCTCAATATTACCATTAGTTTCTGTTGTAATGTTTTCAATTTCCTGCAATGTATTCTTGAAAAATTGAAACCCATTTAGGTAGTAATCAAAAACCTCATTTAGATCTTCTTTTACTCCTATCCAATAGTTAATTAACTTCTTATGTTTACGATTTAACTTCTCTTCTTTGCTTGTTATTTTTTGGGAAACATTGTATATGATATTATCATATTTTTTAACTTTCTCTGATATTTTATTGAATTCGTTAAGGATTAAATTAAACTTTTCTTCAGTATATCCATCTTGAAAAATCTCATTTAAGTAACTTCTAAAATCATCAAGATTTTTATCAAAATATTGTTCAATATTAGATAATTTTGCTTCCAATTGGTCAAGAATTGTACTAAATTTTCGAAGGCTCTCTTTTTCCTCTATTTTTTCTTTTAAAGTTGATTCAAGTTCATTTAATTTTTTACTCAAAATTACATATAATTTATTCCATCTCTCAATTTCGTTTCCAAGTGCGGCTTGGAGATTTACATAATAAAGTTCTTCATTAAATGAATTCTCAATATTCTCATTGAGAAAATCTGCCTCCATTAAAGCATCTCGAAGAACAAATTTCAATCTTTCTTTAGCTATGTCAATTTCATTAATTAATAAGTAACTTTCAATTTCATTTTTTATTTGCTTTGAGGTATTTTTGAGTTTCAAAGTCATATTGTAAATATCATTTTTAATATCATCCAATTTTTCTTTTTCTTCATAAAGTACATCACAATCTATTTTTGTATCGGAAATTATAATCTTTTCTAGAAAAAAATCCAAATAAAAGTAATATTTGGTTATAAACAAGAATTTCTTTTTTGTTTTAATCACTCCTTTGAAGAAATTCTTGTTTCTCATCTTATCTATAAGATCTTTTACTTCTTTTATTCGGCTATTATATTTTTTTATTATATCCGAAAGTGAGATAATTGATTTGTTTTGTACTTGATTAAAAATTTCGGAAGCTACAAGTTTTTTACCTGGATTTACTCCTCTGAGGAAATTGTTAAATTCGATTTTATTATCAATTATTTTTAAATTAAAGGTATAATTAAGATTGATATATGAAATAATTTCCTCCACCACACCAGAGAGACCAAAAGAGTTTTCAATTTGATTTAAATCTAAATAATTTTCTTCATCCAAACGACGAAATATAACTCTTTCTATTTCTCCAATGAATTTTTTCCAGATAATAGAAAGTAAAATAATTAATTTTGATGTTTCCATTAACTTTAAAACATCCCAAGTTGAAGAATCCGCAAAAATACGATTTAATTCCAAATTAATGAAAGTATATACTCCTGAGGGATTGTAATCTTTTAGCCAAGCAAAACTATCTAATAAATAGGTAACCCAAAATGTTGTATTTATTCTCCCTTTGATCTTATTAAAACTATATCCTCCATTATCCCTTTGAAATAGATGGAAGTATTCAAGTTCTTTATCATCAACTTCATAATCCAACTGGAGCTGTTTTATGCATAATAATTTAAACACTAATGAAGACTCTCGTTTTCTCTCCTTTAACTCTTTTAAAAAGCTATGCCTTTGAGTTCTCACATCAATACCTAAAAGCATTAATATTTCTAAAGCAAAATATAAGGTTCTAGCTGATGATGTTTTTGCACAGATTTCACAATTTCCATCAAGACAATGTAAAAATTTGTCATCTTTTCTATGAGCTGTAATAAAACTACCAATTTCTCTGTTTACAATATCTTTTCCTTTAGAAGATAAATATTCATGAAGTCTTCCCAGTATTTTTAAGCTTGCTAAAGCAAAATAAGTTGACCAAATATCAGGAAACTTTTGGGTTGAATAAGGTGAAAAGATAAAACCTAATTTATCATCTTCATATCTCTCACATTTTTTAATAAAATTATAAATTTCGTCACTATTAGGTTTATTATCCTCTTTAAGATACCGTCGAAGAAGTAAAAACCAATAAATATTTTCAAGATTTAAATTTATCTTCTCAAATAAATTTTCATTATAAAATTGATAAAAGTCAATAATTTTATTATATTGACTAAAATAAAATGAACCTATATCTTGTTGCTCGAGTAAAAGAAAAGATTTAAATGGTTCCTTTTTAAACTCAGTTATGTATGGATATGCATTTTTTCCTTCTATTACGGTCAATTTAATGTATTGACTCCTTTCAAGCTTTCGTTATTAATATAAATCCATGTATATATTTTTGTGTGTTGATTTTATATGTAAAAAATTTAAAAAATAATAACTTAAACATGTTGGATCTTTTTAAAATCCTTAACATCTCTTTATTTATCCCTCTTAAATCTCAAATCAATCATTTTTCAAATAATAATAATTTTTTCCAATAAAATTTTAGACAAGAATCTCTGGTTCTGACTCTTCTGATTTCAGATGATCTTTTAAGGTATCATAATTAACATGCTTAACTCCTGAGAATATATACGTAACCAATGTCACACTAAACCCAATTAAGGCACAGTATAAAAATAAATTCCCAACACCGAATAATTCACCTAAAGGACCGGAAAGAATGACCCCTATTGGGGAAATCAAACTTGAAAGTGCTGTATCAATTGAAGAAACTCTTCCAATTTTATCATTTGGTACCGTGATTTGAATAATGGTCATATAAAGCGAATTGATTATTGGTATAAAAAACATGAAAGCTGCACCACTGATTGCTAACCATATGAAATAGCCATGTGGAGCTAATGCAAAAGCTCCATAAGCAACCATTGAAGATAAAATACCTATAAAAATCCATCGCATTTTATTATTCCATTCTTTCTTAACTGATGTAGCAATCGCTCCTAGAATCATACCACCTTGAATACATGCGGATATGAATCCATATTCAAGAGAACTTCCACCATGGACATTATGTATAAAATAAGTCATTAGGGTAGTAATAGGGCGCAAAAGAAAGTTCAATAACATTGCTAATCCAATCAAAATTAATAATCCAGGAATGGATTTCAAAATATTAAACCCTTCCTTGAAATCTTCAATAAATGAAGGTTTTTTCTCTAAATGTTGATTTACTACAGATGGAATATGAATCATTAATAATGGGACTAAAGCGATGAAAAATGTTATTACATCAATCATTAGCATAAAACTAAGATTCACTTCTTGGA
>JARRLT010000156.1:0-5395 GCA_037386725.1 Promethearchaeota archaeon | reverse complement strand
CATCGAAGCAGTTTCAACCCCTCCTCCTAATAAATCATCTAATTCAGGACTTCCTGTCGTAATACGAGAAATATTTTTTCGCACTTCCCATAAATCCTGCGCAGATTTAAATCCAATTCCCAATCGTTTCATTGAGGTTTTAATCAATTTCGCGGTAGTTTTTTCTCCTAATCCACTATCTTCTTGTATGATAGAAGGTGGTGTAAAGGCTATAGATTCAAGACTATTAAAGCCAGCTTTAATTAATTTCCGTAAGGTTGCTTCACCAACTCCTGGTAAATCTTTAACCTCTTCAATACATTCTTCAGCAGTTTTTCCATCATCGTCATCAAAATCCAAATCTACAATGTCATCCTCGTCATCTTCCCCATCTTCTCCGTCATCTTCATCTAGTTCACTTTCTGGTAATTCATTATAATCCTCTTCCAATTCTTCTTCATTCTCTTCAATTTCTTCTTCATCTATATCTTTTGAGGATTCTGAATCTTCAGTAGCTTCTTCTTCTAATTCTTCCTCTGTTAATATAGCTTGGGCATATTTGAGGTGATCTTTGTAAATTTGTCCTTTTACATGATTTCGACCACATTCTGGACAAAAATAAGGATCCCCCATTTTAAAATCATCGTCACTTTTTATTTCTGCAGCTTTAGCCAAAATAAATCACAATTTTCGTGTATTTTAAATACATTGATCTAGGTATTGTATAATCATTAATTCTTTTAAAATGAAATAGAGTTCAGATTTACAAATTTATTAGCTAATTAATAAATTCTTTTAGATCTAAGTTAATGATTTAATTTATTCTGAAATTTTTCGTACCTCTATAAAGTTAATTATAGACTTTAGCCAAATTTAAAAACTATAATCTAAAACTTTTAATAATAATAAAATTAAACAAGTATAATAAAAATCTATACATTTATTTATCTAAAACATATTTTTGATGGAAAATGAGTCGAAATATTCAAGTCGAATATTATCCAAAATTAACGTCGCTAGAATTGAATGATTCTTTATCAAAAATTCTTAACAATAAAGATCACTGGGACGAACCTTTTTTTACGGATATTGAATCTTATTTAGATTGGGATGAAATTAAAAAAACGACCGAACCATTCATAGGAGATGACATTGAAAATGTAATAATACTAGGAACAGGTGGTTCTATACAAACAATGATGGCATTAAAACATCTTTCAAAAAAGAAAATTTTTCCTATTGCAAACTCTCGGGCTGTGGAGTTAAAACAATGTTTAGATGCAACTACTCCAGAAAATTCTATAGTAATTCCTGTTTCTAGAAGTGGAGAAACTTTGGACGTAAATTCTACTATAGGCATATTTCAGGAAAAAAAGTATAAGTTTCTGGGTATCTCATCGAGAGGAACTATGAATGAAATTCTTAGAAAAATGGAAAGTCCAATTTTAGATGTTCCAGATCTATCTGGAAGGTTTGCAGCATCTATAACGAATGTAGCTATAGTCCCCGCATTAATTAGTGGAGTTAAAGTAAAAGACTTCCTAGAGGGATTAGATGAAGCATATAGCAATTTTATGACTTTTGAATTAAATCCCGCTTTAGAATTCGCAGTATCATTATATAGGTTATACAAGAATGATTATAAAATTGTATTTTTCATGCCCTATTCAAAAAACCTCGAAGGATCTGTTGGTTTATTTGTACAAGAAATTTCAGAAAGTACAGGAAAAGAAGAAAAAGGTTTAATGGGTACGTTTCAGGAAGCTCCATTATGCCAACATTCTGTGTTGGAATATTTACTCGGTGGAACGAAAGGGGCAGTTATTCCAATAATTTGTACTATAAATGAGGAAAGTCCCGATATGAAATTAGAATCAAAAATCGATTATATCAGTGGAAATAGCGCACATTCAATAATAAATTATCAAGCTGATGCTACATTTCAAGCTTTGTTGAAACAGGGAATTCCTACCGCGAAGATTTTGGTAGAAAACCCTAATGCCAAATCAATGGGACATTTAGTAGCTTTTATACAGTCTACTGTTTATTATTTATGCTTGTTATTAGATGTAAATTGGGCAAATAATCCAAAAGTAAATATTGGAAAACAAATATGTCAAGAAGCACTTGAGAAAAAATTATCATCGGAGAAAAGAAAAGAAGATCGAGAAGAGATTGCCAAAAAGGTTTTTGAAGAATTATTTTAAATTTAATCTTTTATTCTAATTAATTTTATTCACATGAAATATTATAGGACAATATAAGTCACATTTTATACAACTTCTTTTTTATATCACCCTAAAGTGAAATCTTTTAACATTATATTTATCAACGTAAGTAAAATGTTTTAAATTCGATGTTATAGATAATTAAAATTTTAAAAGAATTAATTATTGGAATGAAGGTCTTGCTTATTTTAATGAATTGCGATAATGAAAGTATTTATATATACTGTATTAAAACAACTTTTAGAATAATCTATCTTATATTTGAATACATATTGATAAAATAAATTATAAGGAAAAGAGTTAAAAGTTAAACTAACCCAATTAAGTGATTAAGTATTAATCAAAATCCAATGTAAGGCGATTTTTAATTATCGCAAATTAAGGATGTTAAATTATGAAAGAAAATAACGAAAAAAGAATTAAGAGTGCTACCGCTGGTGGTGGAACAACGATCCATGATTGGTGGCCAAATCTTTTAAATCTTGATATCCTACACCAACATTCCTCCAAGTCTAATCCAATGGACAAGGATTTCAATTACGCTAAAGAATTCAATAAACTCGACTTCAAGGCTCTAAAGAAAGACCTCGCCGAACTTATGACGAGGTCACAAAGCTGGTGGCCAGCAGACTTTGGCAATTATGGTCCTTTATTTATCCGTATGGCATGGCATAGTGCCGGTACATACCGCGTTGGTGACGGTCGTGGAGGAGCTGGTAGTGGAAATCAACGCTTCCCACCTGTTAGCAGCTGGCCTGATAATGTCAATCTCGATAAAGCACGCCGACTGCTTTGGCCAATCAAGAAAAAATACGGTCGAAAAATTTCTTGGGCTGACTTAATCGTCCTCGCAGGTACTGTTGCCCTAGAATCGATGGGATTCAAGGTTTTCGGCTTCGGTGGTGGGCGTGAAGATATCTGGGAACCTGAAAAGGATATCTACTGGGGTTCCGAAGGGGAATGGTTGGGTGATGAACGTTATTCAGGTGGTCGAGATACTCTTGAAAACCCTCTCGCTGCCGTTCAGATGGGATTGATTTACGTCAACCCAGAAGGTCCCAATGGTAAACCCGATCCAGTTTTGGCAGCAAAGGATATTCGCGAGTCTTTCGGACGTATGGCTATGAATGACGAGGAGACGGTAGCACTTATAGCAGGAGGACATACATTCGGAAAAACTCACGGTGCTGCTAGTGCAGAATTCGTGGGACCAGAGCCCGAAGCAGCAGATATTGAGAATATGGGTCTAGGTTGGAAGAGTAGCTATGGCTCAGGTAAAGGTGCCGATACAATCAGCAGTGGTTTGGAAGTTACCTGGACCACCACTCCAACGAAATGGAGTATGAATTTCTTCGAGAATTTATTTGGTTATGAATGGGAATTAACGAAGAGTCCTGCTGGCGCTTATCAATGGACACCGAAAGGAGGCGCGGGTGATGGTACCGTACCAGATGCTCATATTTCAGGAAAATATCATGCACCATCTATGCTAACAACCGATCTTTCTCTCTGGTTCGATCCCAAATATGAAAAAATTTCACGACA
The DNA here is from genome assembly GCA_037386725.1 of Promethearchaeota archaeon. Classification (GTDB taxonomy): domain Archaea; phylum Asgardarchaeota; class Lokiarchaeia; order Sigyniarchaeales; family SOKP01; genus JARRLT01. Next base: position 1,643 of record JARRLT010000156.1, on the reverse strand, counting down.
CTTCATGGAGAATCCAGAGGAGTTTGCATTGGCATTCGCCAAGGCGTGGTTCAAGCTTACTCACCGTGATATGGGTCCAATTAGTCGATATCTGGGACCGGAGGTTCCTGACGAAGTGCTCATCTGGCAGGATCCCATTCCAGCCGTTGATCACAATTTAGTTGATGAAAATGACATTGCCTCCCTCAAGAAAAAAATACTAAATTCAGGTCTTTCTATCTCGGAACTAGTTTCAACTGCTTGGGCCTCAGCATTCACATATCGTGGCTCAGACAAGCGCGGAGGTGCGAACGGGGCGCGTATTCGTTTAACACCACAGAAGGATTGGGAGATTAATCAACCCGAACAGCTTGCGAAGATACTCAAATCCCTAGAAAGCATTCAAACTGAATTTAATGGGGCGCAATCCGACGACAAGAAGATATCACTTGCGGACTTAATTGTTTTAGCTGGTTGCGCTGGCGTTGAGCAAGCTGCAAGGAATGCAGGCTATGAAATCAACGTTCCCTTTTCACCGGGACGCATGAATGCCTCACAAGATCAAACAGATATAGAGTCTTTCGGTTATTTAGAACCTAAAGCAGATGGCTTCCGCAACTATCAGAAAAGTAAATATGCTGTATCAACTGAGGAAATGTTGGTTGATAAAGCACAATTGTTAACTCTAACTGCACCCGAAATGACGGTGCTCGTGGGTGGTATGCGTGTCTTGAAGACCAACTTCGGAGGAACAGAGTATGGTGTTTTCACCAAACGACCTGAGGTGCTTACTAACGACTTCTTTGTGAATCTACTCGACATGAATACAACCTGGAAGGCAACCACGGAAGATAAAGAAATATTTGAGGGTTATGATATCGAAACGGGTGAAATCAAGTGGACAGCTACCCGTGTTGACCTCATTTTTGGTTCAAACGCCCAACTTAGGGCATTGTCAGAAGTTTACGGTTGTGATGACGCTCAAGAGAAGTTCGTACACGATTTTGTAGCAGCATGGAATAAAGTTATGAATTTAGATCGTTTCGATCTGTCATCTAAATATGATATTTCTTGCAATCCTTCGATTTCTGTAATATCAGAAATATTCTTGTTGCTTAAATTTAATATTTCAAAGACTCTTCTTTTTTCTTTTCTATTTTCATCTTTCTAAACACATAAATCGCCCACCCAATCGCATCTCGCTCCCATTTCAGATATAGGGTCTTTTCTCTATTTAATTTGTCTAAGAGCTCGGGAAGATCGGGATCATCCGGATATGCTCGTGTGTAATTGTCTGTTGCATACCATTGGAGGCCAAGGTATCGATCCCACTCATCTTGGGTACTTACGAAAGTATATAGCAATTTTAAACCGAGTTTTTCTCCTATTTGCACATTCCCTATATGCGTACTGAACATCTCGTATTTTACTTCCGAGAGATGGAAATACTCTTTTGGAGGCTTGCTGACCCAAAACGGTTCTCCCACCACAACGAGCCCGTTGTGTTTAGTTTGGTTCATTAAATATTTAAGCGTACCCTCATAACCGTTATAAATCCAACTGGCACCTAAACAACATGTGAGGTCAAAGCTTTCAGGCATATCAGGCTGATACTTGGCACCATCCATCTCAATTAGAGTTAAATCGGCGTTCGGAACACGCTC
>JARRLT010000155.1:0-4811 GCA_037386725.1 Promethearchaeota archaeon | reverse complement strand
GTCGACCAAAAAGGCCTTTTTCCACGTTATTCTACCGCAGATGTGGCAGCACATGCTGCCTGCTTTCGGCAATCTCTGGCTTATCCTTTTAAAGGATACCTCATTGGTTTCAATTATCGCACTGAATGACATTGTACGCTACACAAATATGGCCATCGCCACAACAATATCCCTAATCCTAGCAATTCCTTAATTCTGTTACACATTACTACAGACTCCTATGAATTATTAGTTTAACAAATAATAGGTTGTATTTCATTAATTTTTTAAGAAGATTTTTTGAAAAAGCATTCTTTTTAAACACATTTTTCTCAAGGGCATATAAGATAGAAAGATCCTTTTTAGAAACTTCTTGTACTTTAAGATTCATAAAATTCATATTCTTCTTTAAATATTTTTAAGGGAGTTTTTTCAGTAATTTGTCGGTATTTTGGGTCTTGAAACGGAGTAGTTTCTATAATAAAAGTTTTTAGATTATACTTTTTTAAAAGAAAACCAACTTCTTCTTCAAGAGCGATATAATATGGAATTATTAAAATTTCTTTATCCATGTGAACGAATTCTAAGGGAACTTGTGCGATTTTGATCAGATATCTATTAAATTTTAATAAATTCTCCAAATTACCTGTAATTTCAGCATATAAAAGCAAACCTTCTTCTGTAATTTCTTCATAAGGTTTTTTTACATTTTTTGCCCTTCTTAGATATCGATTCTTGAGTTGGAAATAATCTTTCGTAATAATTCTGCAAAAATGAATTTTTAAAGATGTATATGATAAAACATTTTTAATTAAATTCATTGCAGATTCTTTTGAATTTTCTACTGATGCAATAGTTCCTTTTTTAAGTGTGAATCCTCTTTCTTTTAAAGTTTCACTATTAGGAAAACAATATTCAAATTCATTCAAGTTTATAAATTCGGCGCCTATTGAATCCAAATACAAAATAAATTCCTTCAAGGAAGAGAGATATTCTTTTTGGGGAATCACAGGTACTTCAGCACCTACAGACATATTTGTATCTAAAGCAAATTTCATAATTTTCCATTTATCTCGAGGAGGATGAAACCTAATCTCATCAAGTCCTACTTTATCTAAACTTTGCGCTACAGTATCAGAGAAATTCAAAGCATTAGTGTACAAGTGAATATGAAATGGAGCTCCAAGTTCTGATTTAATATATCGGATAAATTCTATAGTTTTATTGAGATTGTATTTACTAAGCGGTTCTCCCCCTGTGATACTCATCCCTTTGGAATTAGTGGTTCTAATTTCTTCTAGAAGTTCTTTATTAGACGATATTTCATGTTCATTTGCATAACTTTGGTTTTTTCCTTTCCTCTTTTTTGAAATAGGACAATACCATGAACAATGATCGGGCAACTGACATATTCCATTAAGAAATAACACAGTTTTTGCCCCTTTTAAGCAAAATTCACACCCTTTGGGGATCCCTCTTCCTTTTATGAAAAAAGAATCTCCGCTTGATTTCAATACGTTATTATTTTTCATATACGAAACAATTTCCTTCTAATTATTGAATTCTTATTAGCTATATGTTTTAAAACACCTTCAGGTGATTCTTCATAAGCGAGTTCTCGCTTCAAAAAAACACCAGTTCTCCCGTGTTTTTGCCTTCGTATCAAGACATTCTTTCTTTCTTCTACAGTATCTAAACTAATATTCAACTCCTTAGCAATCAAATGTTCTCGATTAATAATTGAAATTTCATTATGACCTTTTTTTATGGGTTTTATAAAAACTAATCTTTTATCTACACCAGGAACCCTAATTCCTTGCTCTAATTGAGAGAGAGAAATTTTTCCTCCAAAATCGTAAAATTCTAAAGAATTTTTATCAAAAGGAGTAAGCGGAATAGTAATACTTTCTAGTTCATTTAAATAGATATATAGTTTTATAGAGTCTGTCGGTGTAGCCATTATTATTTCACGGGAATAATTTTTAATGTTATTTTGATTTAAAAGAAATTCGATTTTATAGGAAGGTATTCTCTGTAAAAGAATGATGTCTATATCGCTATTGGAATGTACATCTCCCCGAGCAATACTTCCATAGATATAGGGCACCAAATTGGTTTTTTTAAAGATCTTTAGGACTTTTTTAGCATCTTTTCTTTTCTTTTTTAACAATTTCCATCGTTCATTATTATAGGGAACAAATGCTTGATGTTCGATTAAAATGTTATTTCGAGACATAGTAGAGTTGATTTAATAACTATTTTTATACTTCTTGAATAATTTTTACAATATTTCCTATTAATACTGTTTCATAATATTTAAATGAATAACGAGCCTTTTGGATTACAGTAATATTAGGTATTACTTTATTTAATTCTGAATAGGCATATGCTAATTTATGAATATTTGAATTTTTAAAGAACAAATATTTCTTTCCACTAAAAAGAAAAAAAGTCCTTTTTCGATTTATAGACTCTATATTATTTATACTATTCTTTAATGTATCCTTAACTTTTGAGTTAATTAAAATTATTTTTGAAATTAGAGAATCATTGAGAAGATAAGCAAATGGAAGCGTTATATTAGAATGGAGAATAATGATTAAACTATAGTGAATTTCAGTATTATGATCATTAATGAATTTTTTTAGTCCTTGAAGGAAAGATGACATCCATTCTAAATCCTCTTGATGGGAACTACCTTTTCTTATGAGTTTCGCATTTAGTTTTATATTGCTAACTATACATCCATAATTTACCATCCCTTGAGTTATATATGTGACTAAATTTTTATAATTCTTATATAAATTAACTATTAAGCAGTTTTGAGGATCTTTTATTGCAGAATTTTTGAATATATCAATTTTTTATATTTTAGAATCATTTAACTGACTCAATTGTGCTAAGTTTTTATAAGATTGATGAATAATAGAGTTATTAGAGATTTCTTTTCTCCAACGAGTGCGTTCCTTAAATATTTTCACACTTATCAATATTACGAGTAATATAAAGATAATAACTAAATCAATTGTTATCCAATCTATTGAGAAAATATTTGTTATCATACGAAATTCTTTAATTGATAATTATTTTACAACTTCTTTTATCCATTTTAAATAATTTTCAGACCCATTGTCAATCTCGAATCCAACACATTCAGGAGTTTCATAAGAATGAACGTTCTCAATTGTTTTAATAAGGTCTTCACTTCTTTTCTGGGTTGTTTTTATTATTAATAAATGTTCAGTATCTTTATGGACACTACCTTTCCATCGATATATTGAAGTTATTCCTTTGATGATATTAACACATGCTACTATCTTTTTTTCCAATAAAAGATTCGCAATTTTTTCTCCCTCTTCAATAGATGGAACCGTAACAAAAAATATTAAATAACTAATCTGAATCACCACAGATTTTCATATTAATTTAGTTTTTTATTTCATATCAATTTTTTTAGATTAAATTCTTTTTTTGGTATATATTCAATTATTATTAACTATAATCGTTTCCTTTCCTATTTTAAATGCTTAAGATGGATAGAAGTATTTATTTGATTTCTGAATATTAAATAGAAATTTAAATAATTGAAATTTTATTTATTATCTATAGAAATATCTTAATGATTAATTGATTAATTGATTTTGTATGATACACAGTGTATACATAATTCATAGCGTAGGGGTAAATTTAGTATATCGTAAGTATGGATCTATAGAATTTAACCAAGACCTTGTTTCTGGCTTTCTAACTGCTTTAAAGGATTTTAGCGTAGAATTTTCAAAAGGCTCGGGTGAATTAAAGGTTATAGATATGCAAGTATTTTATTTAATGCTTGTTTTTCGGAAAGGAGTATTAATCGCATGTGCTGCTGATAAGAATGACGATGCAAAAATAACGCATAAAGCATTAGATACAGTTATGGATAAGTTTTTAGAACAATACGGTGATAAATTGAAGGGATGGTCAGGTGATGTACGATTATTTAAAGATTTTGAACCCATTGTTGATGAGATACTAGAAAATGGAAAAGTTGCAGAGATACCAATCAAAATCCCAATTCTAAAGATATATCGAAAAGATTTTAAAAAATATCAATCTAAAATAGCAAAAAAAGGATTAGTTCTTTCAGAGAATGATTTAAAAGAAGCCTCCGAATCAGAACCAAAATGGAAGTCTAAGAAGTTACCCACCCAGGTAATAACTCAGGGTTTTTTAAATGAAAGACAATATGAAATTGCTCATTTAGCGGATGGATATCATACTGTGGAAGATATTGCTGAAGAAGTCGGTATCCCAGAATCAGAAATCCAATTGATCATTGATAGCCTTGATAATCTTGGATTATTAAAATTCATGGAAATAAAATAGGTTAAACGCTTTTTAAAATTTCCTAAAAGCAAAGAGAAATTATATATCAAAAACAATATTTATCTGATATTTATCGTTTACTTTTTCGATATTCATATAAGAATAAGTTATTGCCTTGACTTCTGTTCCAATCTCGTGTTTCTCTCTATCAAATTTTTCTCCTTTAAGATGCGCTACTAAATGATATTTTTTATTCACTTTTTCTATTCTTTGAACCAAAATTGTTTTAAAAATTAATTTCTTTACATCAAAAATATAAAGAAATTCTGACAAGAAATCGAAAAGTAGGGCTTTTAGATCTTCCGCTTCAATTTGGATATCTAAAACTTGCATATCTTGTATCAAATCTAAATTTGGTGAGATGGTTTTCATAAGACTCAACGCTGTTTGGCAAAAAGCTTCTTCAAGCGTAGATCCCCATGCTTTTACTTGTACATCCGCAGTATGTTCTTCAAATTGAAATC
>JARRLT010000154.1:0-9488 GCA_037386725.1 Promethearchaeota archaeon | reverse complement strand
TCAATAATGGTGACTTGTTCTTGCTTGTATTCATCACGATAAACAACTTCAGAAGTTTCAGTAAACTTTCTATAGGTATTTTTTAGTATTTCAGCGTTGTTTCGGGTTACCCAGTTACAAGAGCTGAAATCCCCTCTCTCAAGTTTTCTTTTGGTAAGATCTTTGTTAAAGACAAGATCTTGGGAATGACCTGTAAAGAAGGAATCTACACTTCTTATTAAAAACTCACCTAGAACAGTAAATACATTTTGCATTTTAGCAGCAATGATAACTTCTTCCGTATTTTGAATAACTTGAGTCGTAGTAACTTCTTGACTTTCATAATCGATTTGCTTATCGGGAAGACCATCAAGATCCTTATCCATTTTTACGCTATAATAAGTGGATTCGGTCTCGGTTTGCTGTTCAGTACTCGATGAAAGACTCTTTTTGGCCCAGTAATCGCCTTCAGGGAGAATCATTGTGCTCAAAGTATAAAGAAGAAGTGGCATTACTAAGATACAAGCCAATAAGAGAAGAATATTAGGATTGTAATAGGCAAATGACCGATCGTCTATATCGAACCAATCTGTATATTTCTTTGGTTCTGATGACCTTTCCACTTGCATCTCATAATTAGAATAACTCTGAATAATGGTATACCAAATAATTTGTCCTGATGCTTCATCTTCAACACCATACTTTATTACATCAATTATCCCATCTTTGTCCAAATCTATTGTCTGTTTATAGTCTTTAATTCCATCAAAATCAATATCCGCCTCATAAATAATATTAGATTCATCATAATAAATTACAAATTTATCATAAATTTCACTTTGGTAATTCTTTAAATGATAATTATCTGAAAGGAATGTATTTCTTGTATAATCTATTGGCATAAAAGAAGTTTCATTGGAAGTGATCAATTCATTATTCTCATAAAAAAGCATATCTCCGGCATGCTCGCGATAAGAAAAGTCGATTTCAAGGTCGAAATAGAAGGAATGTTCTGGGTCGAAAAGATAAGTCTTATTAAAGGCATCTAACAATTGAATTGTGGAGTAAGAAGAGATAGGTCCATAACTATAATTCAAAATGATAGTAATATAATCAAATTTGTTTAACAGACCATCAGAACCATCTTTATCAATAATAGTAATTGTCTTTTCATTACGGTCGAATTCGATGTTATAATGAATTGAATCATTAGCAAAAATTTCATGCTTAAATTCAGGTGTTACACCAATTACTTTAAATAGGCTTAAGTTGACAAAATCATTGGTTAGTGAATAATTAAAGTCAAATGAATATACAAATGTATTAGTTTCTTCATAAACCGAAAAACTATCTTGATAATATTGAGTTACTTTATATTCGGGTTCATCTATAATTGTATAAATTGGGTATTCATATCCCAATTCTAAAGGTTCGATCTGATTTTCGTACCAGTCGAAATATTCTGGCTTTAAAAGATTTTGCGAGTCATATACAACTGAAATACTTGAAAGATCTATATTTTCGTGATCTATAGTAAACGGTTCAGACCATGACATATTCGTTGCATATTCGATATAAAGAGTCATGTTTGGATCGATAATTTCTTTAGTAAGTAAAAATTCCGAGTTTTCCTCTAAATCATAATATTTATTCCAATAGAGCGTGTTATTTGAGGGTTCATACCATAATTGATAATCATCTCCATCTATACCGACCGAATAATAATTATCATCTTCATCATAAACATTAATATAATCAATCCATTTCGTATCGGGGAAAAAGAGTGGAAGTGACTTATTATCTAATTCAAGTTGGTATTCATCATTTTCGGGTGATTCGCTTGAGCGGAATACTTGAAGCTCAGAATGCTGCCAAACCTCTTGAGTAAGCGATTCTTGTTCTAAAGAAGGTCTCTGTTTATCTTGCATTATAAGGACCTCATCAATTGTTAATTCATAAGAAGGATCATTAATTGTGAAGGTTATATTAGAAAAATCAAGAATTCCATTGGTCGCATAATCTTTAAGAGTAGTAAGATTGATGTCGTACTTTACGGACTTGAAAGTATTAGAGAATTCTGTATCAAATGGTGTTAATCTAATCGGAATTTGATAATAATCATTTGTAAAGCTAGAATATGATTCAGGAGACTCTGTGTTAACCAACAAGCATTCTGCAGGTGATACCGATGAATCATAATGAGCAGGTTTCCTTTGAAGATATATTTCTCCTATTCCGATAGAGATTCCTCTTTCCACGGGTTTATTATAGCGAATTATAAGCAAATCATCATTTTGGAATCGTAAAGTTGTGTTATTATTTAAAGGATCGATATAGTCTAATGGGATATGGAGATCATATACATCTTGTTTTGTATAAGGATCTGTGGAGACATTATAAGATAAATCGTAATTTTCTTGAAATGTGATGTGATTTAGCGATTTATCAAAAATGTAGGCAAAATTGTACCCTTGGTCCTCAAGATTGGTCAACATTTCATATTCTAAAGTATGCTCGAATACGCTTTGTCCATTACTATTAGATGTTAATGATTCGTTTGTAAAAGTAACATATTCATAATAGGGAACGCCTATTTTGTTTGAAGGATTGAATTCCTTATCTTCTCTAAAGTAGGGTGTGATTCGGATCTTTTGAAGATAATTGGTTGATGTTGGCAGATCAATTTTAAGCTCGTTTTCCCATAAATCAAGTTCGTCTTTATATATCTTATTCGTATATCCGCTCATTACATGATTATCTTTATCAATAAGTTCAATTTTAATAAATTCTAAGCTCTCCACATTTTGCATTTGCGTTTCCATATAAAGAGATAGATAATTTCCATTTCGAATACCATCTTTTACTTGATTATCTAAAAATCCATTAAGTTCACTAATTAAATTAAACTCAATACTTCGTCCTGATTCTAAATACGTAGCAAGTTGAGAAGCATAACATACGGTATTGGTTTCAGTACTCTTCTCCTCATCAACATAATACTGCTGATTGAGGTTAGGAAGGATTTGTAAATCGCCATCATTTGCCCCCAAAAGCTTCCAATTATTTACATTAATAGTTTTAGTAATATTTTCTTGAGGATTGAAGGAAAATTTATAGGTGCTAAATTCAACATCTCTGGCTTTAGGTAAGAAAGACACATAAAATTCATTTATGCTGTTAATTGCTGTAATCGGATTTATATCTTCACCGTCTTTAATTATTTTTTTAAGCGTAATTTTATTGTTAGATATATCTGGATCTTCATAGAATTTTTTATCTAAAATTCTAAATTTATTGGATTGATCAAAATAATAAATGGTTAATGCATAGTCCCCATCCTCCTTTAATTCTTCTATATAATCATCTTCCTCACCAGTAAGATAAGTGTATTCTTGATTTCCTTCGTAGTCTATGTTAAATTTCTTTTCATAATATTGCTTTTGATTAAGCCGATAACTAAGATAAAGGCTATATGTATCATCTATGGAGAGAGAATATTCAAAAGGAGTTATAATTGAACCACCACCTAATTTACGATATTTTTCTCTGTAAATTGTATTGTTTGCTTCTACATCATTTGCTATGGTGTCAAACGTGTTACTCCATGGTTTTGCGATGATCATGAGATGCTTTCTTTCTAAAAGCCCAGGTTGCATCTTTGCTTTATAAGAGAGTTTAATGTTACTTTGATGAGGTATATCTGTTTCATTTTTAAAGTAAATATATCTATTCTCAATATCTTCAACATAATCAAAAAATTCAGGCTGAGACGATAGAATGGGATCTCCATCGTTGATTGTGAGAGATATATCAAAATCAGGATAATTGTTTCCTATATATTCATAATTAAAGGGATGTGCTTGAAGTCTATATCGCAATTGTGATGAATTATATACTGCTTCTAAGAAGAGATTTGAATCCGGAACAATCTCATACCCTTCTGGGACGCTTCCACGTAATTCATCAAATAGTATTGTGTATTCATAGAGAACTGTATCATTCTGCTGCAAGTAGTAAAGATACGCCCAGTTCGGAAATTTAAAAAGTTTCACTTCTTCATTATATGTATCTCCAATTGGCCGAATAATACCATAGATATCTTTAAAAATCTCAGGATTGTCATAATGATCTTGCGGAATTTCAAACTCGACACTAAAGGTGTTGCTTTGAGCATCTTTAAGATAAATGAGTGATATATTATGCTTTTCTTCAGGGCGGAAAGTGAAATTATCCATAACATCATGGATATAGAGATCTTTTGCTTCACTCCATTCCAAAGAAGGATATTTAATAGTGAATTGAGCATTATGGCTAAAATCGGGATGGTAATTAAAAATTGACCTTGATTCATAAGCATAATTCCATTTTAGTTTAGAAATATAAGGGTTTTGGGAATCTATGAAAATATTATAGTCTTTTCCTTGTTCAAATGTATGATATGCGTGAAAATCAACCATAAGATTGCCCCGAGTGTCTGCAAATTGATAATCAATAATTCCATCTTGATGGAAGAAAAGAAGATACCATGAACCATTGTCTAATTTTTGATAGGTATAATCATCACCAAGAACCATTTTCTTATATGGACCCGTATAAGGAGAAGCTACATCATCTGAAATATATAAATTAAGGTAACTATCATCTGTTCCCTCAACGGGAAATCCATGAACACCTAAGAAAAAGGAACTAGCTTTACCAACAGAATCAATTCGAGAAATATCTACTCTATTGGTAACTTTAAACCCAAAGAAAATCACCGGACCATCCCAGTCGGGAAATATTTCATTTATCGAATCTCGATCAATAGTATCCTCAAAAACATTAAAGACTTGATGATAATATACTTCCCCTGATACCTCAATATTTCACCATTACTTTCTGTACCATCCCCATAAAAGAGATTAATATATCCATCTTGGACAACTTCTTCATTCAGATTATATAAATCAGTAAACATTCCTAAGTTTTCAAAACCGTATGGATTGTCTTGGGAAAGCTGATAAGTTTCACTAGAACCCAAATAATTAAATCCTTGATTTCCACCTTTAAGGTTTACTAAAGTAGAATTTGGAAGATCATTTAATCCTACCGTAATTTCTGAGTCATGAAGTAAATTAAATGGTTCGGTGAAAAAGTCAGTGCCAGTGATACTTAAAAAGTGGTTAGTGTTGATTAGCGATGCATAATCTGTTTTCCCATTCTTGGTCGGCATCACATCATACATTTCAAAAATATGATCATCGCATAGATATTCAATTTTTGAAATTATTAAGTAAGAAATTGAATTATCAATTTTACCTGTTTGACTAAACCTTATTCTTATATCAAAGTTATTTGGACCTAACATTTCATAAAGAGCTTGCAAGTCTTTATTATAGATAAAGGAATAACTTCCATCCGTGTTAAGATCATCTTGGAGTTCTTGATAATCTAAAACTAAATTTGTTAGATCATTGAAATAAACGTCTTGACCGTCATTTGTTACAAATTCAGTAGAAATTTTTAAAGTTTCAAAAGAGTTAAAACGCTTAATTTGATTAATGATGATTGGATCCAAAATAAAAGAAATATTTATTTCGGGAGCATATAAAAGAGGAATGCTTTGAATTTCGATAGTAGTTACTTCTTGAGAATTATCTAATCCAATAAAAAGACTTGGATCTTCTACCATAGTACTTTCTATAGAATTATCATCTTTATTAATAATTGGTTGAGAAGCTTCGTTATTTCGAATCAAACGAATTGAATTACTGTATGGTTTATGCTCTTTCTGGAAACCGTAACCAATATTATATGGTGATTTTACTCCATAAATAACTGTGAAATTTTCATTCGGTACTTGTCCTGTGAAAGTTATTTGAGGATATCCATCCGAAATGGTCGTAGTTATACTGGAATATTGCTGCTCAAGCTCCTCTTCATTATAGATAATGAAGTTCTCGTTAAATGATGATATGCCTTGAATTGAATAATTAAGTGTAAATGAGTTTATAACTCCATTACCTTCAATTTTATCGCAATATTTAATAAACATTGGGCTATAGCTATCTTCACTCCCCTTAATTATTCCATTGGAAAAATTAATCCACACCCATGAATAGTTCATATTGTTTTGATACCCAAGTTGACTTACTGCGTAATATGGTGCATCAAAAGTGAATTTATAAATAACTGTAAATTCTTCCAAGTTATCAGGTTTATTCCCCGTCTCTGTAAAATTAATCATTGAAAGGTTGGCAAAACTATATATATCTGGATCTTGATAGGGAATTTCCCAGTCAGAACCTAAAACAAATTCGTGCTCTTCATAATTTAGTTCTCCTATTAATGCTTTCGGTGTAATATCCGATAAATAATTTAAATCCAAATAAGGGTGATCTTCTGAAAGTGAATATTCGCTAGTCTCGTTATTATAATAATATTGAACTTCTACTCCATAAAGTTCTTCATTTTGTATGCCTCCTAAAACGACATTTTCTGAATTTGAAACCATATTATCAGAAGTTAAAACGGTTAAACCTTGAAGAGAAGAATCAAATTGATCTTGGGCAATGGACCAGAGAGTCTTTGGACTACTTGAGGAAGGATTCTCTTCGATCCTAAGATCTAATAATTTAATATTTACATTTCGATGATCTTCAAAGACCGAATCTTTACAATTATTAATATTAAAGGTAACGTTTAAAGCAAAATCTAATCCCATTAAATATTCTCCCTCTGGACCAAAATAATGTACAAAACTATAAATTCCATCGCGATTTCCGGGACGAAGTTCTACACCACTAAGTTCAAATGTCGTTACACTTCCATTTTCATTGTGTAAAGTACAATAAATAGTTGTTTCTATATAATCATTAATAGAACGCTCTTTTTCCTCTCTTTCTTCACCAATACCATAAAAATCTGGATCAATCCATACAGTTCCCAATATCGCAGGATAATTACTTTCAAATGGAGCTTCTTTATCTCCATCATAAGCAGTACCCCAAGTAGAGACCAAGGGTTCAATCAAATCTAAATTAGTGATTTTTTCTCCAAATTTCATATTATTTGGAGGGATCACTTCAAAAGGAACAATTACTGAAGGAGGTTGCTTATAATATTTAGATTCTAAAGTTTGCACTTTAATTGAGTGCATTCCAGATCCTAATTTCGAAAGAATTACTGCCATTGTGGCATTATCAATTGAAATCTCTCCTAATTGATCAGAGGCATTGATTTCTCTATAAAGACTATGAATAGTTTGCCCACTTGAGCCGTTAATAAATTCCAAAAGAGCATATGTAGGATTTTCCTCAGATAAAATGCTTACGGAAGTCGCTTCTAATTCGTTTGCTGCATGCAACCGTATTAAGTTATCTAAAGAATTATCTTCAGATGGAATCTGGTTAGCTTCTGCAAGCTTGACCTTCATTTTTAAGGGACTAAATTGACTTGAAGAATTAACGGAAAAGTTAAAAGAAGGAAGTTCATATTTGAGGTAGTCGTGCAATCCTAGAGCGGTATCACATTTATGTAATCTAATAATTCCCGAAAGATATGTTGAGTCATATTTCATTTGGTCTTCAAAGTCATAATTTTCAACAATATTTTCTCCAGTAAAAATATTTCCTTCTTCGGAGCATAGAGTATAATTTAATTGATTTAAGCTAAACTCCTCCCAATCAAATTTACTTGAAAAAGCTCTAATATAGAGTGATATATCTTCAATATCCTTAGCTGAATTCCCGAATATTTTTAAATAATGTTCAAGATAATTTTCATCAAAAGTTACATCGAATGTAGCCTTTCCAAAATTATCAGTTATGGCATATTTCCAAATATAGGGACCGTAGAACATGGTATCACCATCTTGCTGAGCTAAATTATATAATACTGGACGATTAAACATTTTATTTGGTGCGATACCAGGACCTTTCCAATTCAATGGATCGGTTCCTAATGATTCATAATAGGGATTTGTGCCATCTTCTAATTTTAAGGAAGGATTCATGAATTCTGTTTCCGATTTAGGTACAAAACCAATTTGAAGCCATACAGCTTTGTTTGGAATGCCTGCACCATAAATTTCATCGGTTAGCTTAAAAGTAAACTGATATTCTTTACTATATAAAGTGTCAATTTGCACAGAAGTATACTCTTCTCCTTTTTCAAGAGCATCCATTGGATTTTGGGTATATTGATAATATCTATTATCGTAATGCTTTTGAAATACTACCATATTATTATTAGTTTCGTAATCGACCATTTTAAGGGTTGTAGGTTGAGGTTTAGTTATAATCCTGAAATTTTTAAACCATTGATCGCTTTGTTTATGATAATAAATGAAGTTTCCATCAACAGTGTAGGAAATTGGTTTATAAGTTTGAGAAGATGCATTAAAAACTTCTAAAGGTAAGTACTCTAACCGCATATTGACCATTTGTTTTCCTCCCATCGGTAAGGAAAGGCCTTCAATGGAAAACACATTTTGATATTCAAAGAATCCCATGCTATCGATTTCTATATTATCTACGGGTACTAAATCCCCGTTTTTATTTTGCTGTAAAAGTAAAAGATTTGAAGAAAGGTCCATTCTTTTTGCATATGGTGCTCTATAGGTAATTTCAAATAGATCATAAATGTCAAAAAATTCTTGACTAAATACATCGGTATATAAATCGGTGAAAAACATTTCATAATCCCTTAGTTCATATTCACTTTCATCAAGATCTATATATAATGAGTTATTGATACTAGATATTACTCTAAATGAATAAATTTCAGAGATGGGATGATCGAAAACAACCGGATATGGTACGTAATAGCTAACGGTCCATCTATCTCCAACTTCAAAATCGTAATATTGAATGAAAAGATCTCCTTCTGAATTTATGGAATAAGTATAATCACTTTCATTAATCCCTTCAATAACACCAGAATTATTTAGATAAACATTATCAAGTTCTATAATCCCTAATTTTACAAGTTGAGATTTTAGGTTATAATATTCTCCCTCAAGGGTAATGGAACTTGTAGTCACTTCTTTTAAAAGAAGTTTCTTTTGGATCGAAAATCTTTCGGTGAAATTAGATTCAGTAATCCAACCATCGTTTATCGGATCATATTTTGCGAAAGGTATTTCAATCAAGTTATCGTTTATGGTATGCCCATATTCATCCAATCTGGATACTGATCCTGGTGATGCTGGTTTTCCATGTGTTTTATATGAAATTAATAATTCTGTATCGAAAGTAATCAAATGGTCGGATTGAGAGTTCCAGTAAATTGTTACATAAAATTCATTATCTATATAAGAGATTTCAGGATCTTTTGAGGCTAATATACTATTATTTTTATAAACACTCGTGAAATTTGAATAGAGTGGAATTTTTTCCAATTTTTCATTTAAATAATAAATTGAAAGTTGATCGTTAAGAATGTAATTACTATCTCCAATTGGAGCTTTCTTTTTGAGGATATAGGAAGTTTCTCCTATGCTTCCTTTTGGATCAATAGCTTCTTGATAA
>JARRLT010000153.1:0-8269 GCA_037386725.1 Promethearchaeota archaeon | reverse complement strand
TTTTCCTTGAATATAGTCAAGTTTCCCTTTAGCTCTTAACCACTTCTTAAAAATAAAAATCCACTCAACTTGATGATTATGTATATAAAGAAAAACCCATTCCTATATTTTTTGATTTATCAAAATCTTCCGGTTTTATGATTCCAGAACAATACTCTCCCAATAAAATATTGGAATATACAGCACTATTGAAAATTTTCTGAATGCTCTTAAAAAATTCATCTTTAGTTATTAGATTTTTTTCGTCCACAAAAATTTGATCACTAATTTCATACCGATAATTTTGCGCATCAATTCTGAAAAAAAGGTCTTTTAAAAGTAAAAATTTCTTAAGATCCATAAAAAAATGTACCTTCTTATCTCCTAATTTATTTAAAGCATCCACATGGGGTTTAGAAATTTGAGTACCTACAGTTATTATTAGCAAATCCCTCTTATTTTTAGGCTGGAATACCACCATATTTTGGCCTGGAGACCTATTTGGAGGTCCTGAACCAGGAGGAAAAGTAAATTGAAATCCAAATTCTAATTTAGGTTCAGTAATTCGTTTTCGAAGTAAGCCTTCATCTAAAAGGTAATCTTGAATAGTTTCTTTAATATTTTTCTTTACTTTTGACATATTAATCTTATATGGTTAAAATGATTAGATTTATAAAAATTTATTATTCATTTTTTTATTCAAATAAAGATAAAATTTCTTCACAATGAAAAGTGACAAATTGCAATAGTTAGATAGAGAGACTCAATATTTACCTTTTGGTCTCTGTTGAGGCTCTACTCCCGCATTTCTCAATTTTTCGATATTCTCGCTTAATTCCTCTTTGGGAGTGGCATAAAGTACATCAAGCGTATCAGGATCTACAAAGATAGTACCAATGATTCCCAATCCCATTAATTGATTATCTTTATTTATAAAAGTATTATCAATTCCCATTTTTATAACTTCTTTACCAGTTTCTAATTCAACCAGTTTGGGTTGACATGCGGTAAATCCCGTGCCTCTATTTTTCAATAAATAATTCATTAACGCAAAGTCTAATTCATCAGAAATTTCTCCTTCTTCTTCAATAACTTCCTTAACCTCTGGTTTTTTAGACATTATAAGTAATTTAAAAGAAATTTTACTATATATTTCTTTTTTACTTCTGAATAAAAAGTCCTTTCTGAATATATATTTTTAAAAACTTAGTCTTCTTCCTCTACTAATTCTTCCCCAGGTTCTCTTTCACAAATAACTTCATCAACAGAATGAAGTGCACAATTCAATTCTTCAAGGATACTTGTAATATCATCAAGTACAATGTCATAACCTTCAACTTTAATATGTAGTGATGCAGTTTTTTGATCAAGTTCATCAACAGAAACTCTGACATTTTTTACTCCCTTAATGTTCATAAGAGATCTAGCTACTAGATCGCTCCCAGGCATATGGGGCTTAAGTACATCCAAGAAATATGCGATTTTCATTTTAATTTGTTTATTCCACATTAATTTTTTATTAAGCTATATATAAGAGAATTAAATATCATAAATATTTTATGAGTATAAATCTTAGATTTATTCTAATAACTTTTTTATGGCTTCAATCAGCTTATCTGGAATTTGAGATTCTTCAATATAGAAATCTGCTTTTTCAAAAGTTTGACTTTTAAAAGAATCAGGTATTTTTGTGTTAATCGCCACAGAATAAGCCCCTACATTTATAGCTCCTTCAATATCATTAGAAGTATCACCAATAACCACACAATTTTGCGGTTTGACATTCAATTTCTTACAAATGCTAAAAATATGATCCATATGAGGCTTTGGGTTATCAACATCATCTCTACCAACAATTACATCAAAATAAGTTAAAAGATTAACTTTCTCCAAAGAAGTCTGCGCATTTCGATGAGTATTAAATGTATAAATTGCCTGTTTCAATCCATTTTCTTTAGCAAATTCCAAAGCAGTATCAATATTATCGACTTGAGTTGCTTGTAAAGCTGCTTCATATTCTATTTCACTTACTTTAGAATTTACTTTAGCTCCCATTCTGCTTACTTCAGATTCAGAAACATCTTTTGATCTTAAATATTGTTTTGAGATCTTTACGTTTTCGATTATACTTTTACTTAGAGATAACAAATCTTTAGGTACTCTGTAATCATCCAAGATTTTTAGAGCCTCTTTTCGTGCTCGAATGAAATCGATTTTAAAGTGGATTAAAGTTCCATCTAAATCCCAAATTATTGCTTTTAGCGTCATTTCCTGAAGAATTTCAGTTAGTATTTTAAATTGCTGTAAATAGGGCCTTGAGGGGTTAAAACTGATTTTTTCAACTTAATTTCGGAAATCTTGAATTTTCCAAATTCGGTATTCTGATTATCTTTTATAATGTTTTTAAAAGTATCGAAATTTTTGTAGTTTATCCTATTTTTCCTTAGTCTTCCTATTGTTAAATGAGGATCAAACTTTCTTCGTTTATCTTTTTTAATATTTAACCTTTCATTTAACTTTACTTCAAGTGTTTCTTTAATTTCTTGAAGAAAATCAATATCACCCTCAAAACCAATCCATAAAATAGAATGACTCCTAAATTGTCCTACTCCTTTAAGTGTATAATTATAAACTTTATTACCCAAAAACTTTTCATTAATTTCACTATTTAAAATTTCATAAATTTTAGGAGCTTTAGATTCCTTTATATCTCCCAAAAATTTAATGGTTATATGTAAATTTTCTGGTTTTACTATCTTTAAGCGATCTTGATTTTTCTTTAATCTATCAGTTAATTCTTTGATATTATTAATAGTATTTTGGTCTTCAAGATCAAATGCTATAAATGTTCTAATCATTAAATATCACAAATTATTTTCGAATTTCAATATTCAGTAATTATACAATCCTTTTGATGTTTTTCTTTTTAAGAATATAATTGATTAATCAAATTGAAGATTTCTTTTTCCAATACTCCAAAATACTCCACTTTTTAATAGTTAAATTCTTTTCATGTTCTGGAATGAGATGAATATCTTGCAGATCTGTTAATTTTTGGGACTCAATTAGCTTGATAATATCCTGTAAAAATATAATATTCATTTCTCCTCGAGTGTTAGCATCCGCAGAAGCATTATGCGGTAATAGAATAAATCTACGATGAGGTTGGGCTTCTTTAATTTTCTTAAATCTTTGAAGTAATTTTTTGTTGATTGGTTCGGTGGGAAATACATCAAAGGATAAATCTATTTGAATCTCTTTAGTTTCTAATAACTTTAAAAGATCTTCAAAATTAATAATTCCACCTCTCGCGGTATTAATTAAAAGAGAATTTTTCTCCATCAACTTCAAATATCTCTGATCAATCAATTGTCTTTTTTAATATCATAATAGATGATTTTTAATCCCCATGGAGTTAATTTTCTTACAACCTCCTTTCCAATCTCCCCTAAGCCTACAATTCCAATTGTTTTATTCTTTACTATCGAAGATAAATTTTGGTCGAGATCCCATTTATCTTCAGGAGACCACTTTTCATTCCATACATATGAATGAAGATCTATCAAATTTCTTAAATTGGACATTATAAGTGCAATTGTATAATCTGCTACAGTTTCATATAAAACTCCAGGTGTATGAGTAATGATCACTTTATCCTCATCAGTACGAGAAATGTGATTAAAACCAGCAGTACAAGTCGATACCGCGATAAGATTTGAGTCCTTCATCACTTTCGAAGAAATTTGATGACTTAAGTGACAACCAATAATGTGCGGATTAAATTCAGAAGATATCTTCTCAATTTCTTCTTGTTTAGGAAATCTTCCGGTATACACCTTTAGATTTGAAATGGAATTTAATTCATTCCATAATTCACTAATCTTATCTCTTATACCTTGGTCAATTTTTTCATTTGAACCAATCTCATTACTTGAGAAGACATTAGAAGTTAAAAAAACCTTAGGTTTTAGATCCATAATATAAAAATAAATGAGAGGGTTTTTTTAATTATTATTTTTTTACCTTTTGATTTTTTCAGGGAGATAAAAATCATACTTCTTCCTTAATATCTTTGTTTTAATAAAACGATCTATTTTCCTAGCATTCTGAAAAATGACCCAAATCATTTTATCTTCCTTGTAGTAATCTTTTACTTCCTTAGGAGTTATTGGTTCTATATTAAATTCAAAAGCCTCTGTATCGAAGAATTTATTTGCTAAATTAATCAAATCTGGAATAACTTCAGATTTTTGTTCTTTATAGAAGTTTGCGATGAGATCAATAATAACTCTACGCCAATCATAATATCTATCTACTACATCTTCTAAAAAGAAAGCTTTTATTAACCATCTAAGAAAAGAAGGTGTACTCTTCAAAAATAGCTCTGCATCCATTGCTTCTTCTCCATCAGTTCGAAACATTGGAGTTGATGTATCCAGATACATTAATTTTGAATTATTATCTACATGTGGATTTTGAATATCATAATTAATTAGGGAAAAATTAGAAATTTGCCCATCTAGTCCTACTTTTAAACCTTTTTCATTTGTTTCATTAAATTTCCAGACTTTTTTCATCTCCCTTATTGCCAATAACACCAAATTTTCTAAATCAGTAGTATTAGAAAGTTCATGAATTATCTTATGTCCTACAGAATCTGGATCGATTTTTTCTTGAACGCAATAAAATGCAATTTCGCCATTATCTCTTCTAAACCAAGCTGTGCCATAGTCGGGAATTGATAATCCGATATCCTCTTTTAGAATTCTATTATATTCATCATACGCCCATATATGACGTTTCACTTGTTCCTCAGTATCGAAAATAGGTATTCTTTTATAGGCTGTGTTCGAATTATCTCCTATTATTTCAAATACTAGGCTAATTTCGCCAAAACCTAAAATACGGATGGGTATTTTTCCTTCTTCTGGGTGGATTGTATCGATATTGCGTTCTAATTCCTTTAGATCTTCAATATTAATCTTCATATCTTAAATCAACAAGAGTTTGTTTATAGCAAAAATAATAGTTTAATTTAGATTTTATATAATTTAAAACTTAACATATCATTACAATCAAGAGAATTAATATTTAAAAATGTAAATGGAAAGGAATATATAATAAAGGTATTTTATTCTACAAGATGATATTAGAGTTTAATGATGCTCGAAGAATTTTTCAATATGATTACATATTCTTCGATGCCTGTTTTCTCACAGTGTGGATAATCTTCATCATTAAGTATAAAATGTGGAATGTAATCAAAGTAGGAGCTATAACGGGATTTATCGTTTATTGCATTGACGCAATTTGGTGGTACAATACCCCCGCAGGACCAAATTATCCTCCAGGTACATTTATAAGAGAATATTGGATAGGAGGTGTTCATATGCCTCATCCTATCGATGGTTATTTTTGGATAAAATTTGGAGCAGATTTTATGATGAATATTTCATATTCTATGTTTGCCTTTGGATGGCTCCTCATTGCTTATAAGAGTTACCGGAGTGGTAATAAAAAGAGACTCGCTCTATTTACAAGCCTATTTTTCGGTTCTTGGATGCTTACCCCAATTTTATCAAATTTAATACCCCTCAATGATACCATAGTAAGGACAGTTCGGCACATGGATACACAAATGAGTGTATGGATTGCTAATGTAATTATAGGTTATTCAATTGTATTCCTTATCTACGGAACAAATCTATTTAAGAGAAAAAATTACAAAATAATTGAATTTATATTTTTAACTGGAGTAACAGAATCCTTTTTTATGGAATTTCCATTATGGATTACTGGAATTCGACCTTCTAGTTTTTATTTTTTGTTATTCGAATTAGTGATACTATTTAACCAAGGAGCACCTTATCTTTATATATTATGGGATATTGTATGGCCATGGACAAATAAGAAATTGAAGATTATTCTTAAAGCGGAAACAAAACCAAAAGAACTTGTTAAAGAACAAGAAATAGCTACTATTTAAAATACTCTTTTTATTTATTTATATTTTTAAGGAATTCTGATCATAATTCATTTAACCTTAAAATTATAATACAAAATATACTTACCATTTCTTATTAATGTGAATTCTTTAAAATTAATATTTTCTATTTGAGTGAAGTTTATGGCTCGGCCTTTATGGTTTGTAAAAATAATCAAGAAAGCGTTTCCAGGAATTAAAACTATAGCGAAATTATCAAGAATTCCTTTCTTAGGAAAATTATTTGAGTTACTCCTTTTCAAGGGGGATGAGATAATTTATCTCCCAGATGATAAAATCATCCAAATTAATAAAGAAGTTGATAAGCCTCAAGATTTAGTGGTCCCTTCGGAAATTATTAAATATTTTATAAATAGAACAGAATACTTATGGAAGATGGATTTTTGCATCTGTAGAAGTAGCATGGATTGCCAAGATTATCCCATAGATTATGGATGTTTATTTTTAGGAAAAGGAATCTTAGATATAAACCCTTCTTTAGGAAAGAAAATTTCACGTAATGAAGCTTTAGATTACATTCAAAAATGCAGTGAAGCGGGACTTGTTCATTTAATTGGAAAGAATCGATTAGATAAGCAATGGTTAGGGGTTCATGATGGAGATAAATTACTTACTATTTGTAATTGTTGCCCTTGTTGCTGTTTATGGAGAATTGCTCCAATATTAGAAAAGAGATTGGGATCAAAAGTAAAGAAAGTGGATGGAGTAGAAGTTCATGTTACAGAAAAATGTATTGGTTGCGGAATTTGTACGGATGGAATTTGTTTTGTTGATGCAATTCATTTAATTAATCATCAGGCAGTTATTACTGATGAATGTAGAGGGTGTGGACGATGTGTTTCAACATGTCCTCAAAAAGCTATTGAAATATCATTTCAAGATAATGATTATATATCAAAAAGTATTGAAAGAATTGAGAAAATTATTGATCTTTCATAAAATAAATAACATTAGAGTTGTTTACAATAAAAATTCAAGACTTCAAGTTGGAAAGATTTTTTGCAAAATACGAATTTAATGTTAAATATTTACTATGTTCTTCTGATTGTGAATCCTTAACAATAAAGGACCTTTTAGATCTTGAAGAGGGGTCTGAAAAAGGTTTAAAAGAGGTATGGTTGGGATATACTGAATCATTAGGAAGTCCAAAATTACGTGAGGAGATTTCCAAGTTGTATGAAACGCTCTCTCCAGAGAACATCATCGTTTTTTCTGGGGCAGAAGAAGGTATTTTTGTTTTTATGAATGTTATTTTGGAGCCAGGAGATAACATAATTGTGCAATATCCTGCTTACCAATCACTCTTTGAAGTAGCTCACGCTTTGGGCTGTCAAACTAAAAAATGGATTATGACTGATGAGAATGAAAATAGATGGAATTTAGATTTTAATTATCTCAAAGAAAATATTGATAATAAAACGAAAGCGATCATAATTAATAGTCCCCATAATCCTTCTGGACATTTATTTACTCTTCAAGAATTAAATAAAATCATTGAGATTGCCAAAAAGAATGATTTGTATATTTTTTCAGATGAAGTTTATCGATTTCTGGAATACGATGAAAAAAACAGGCTTCCGGCAGTAACAGATCTCTATAATAAAGGAATCTCATTGGGAGTTATGTCTAAATCTTTTGGTTTGGCAGGATTACGAATTGGTTGGATTGCTACAAAAAATAAAGAATTATTTAGACAACTTGCAGGTTTTAAAGATTATACTACGATTTGTAATAGTGCTCCCAGTGAATTTCTAGCAACTTTAGCCCTTAAAAATAAAAAAGAAATCATCTCCAGAAATCTTAATATTATTAAAAGCAATTTAATTTATTTAGACAAGTTTTTCAAAAAATATAGCAGCATTTTAACATGGATCAAACCGAAGGCGGGATCAATTGCGTTTCCTAAATTGAAAGTTAATGAAGATATTGAAACTATGGCCATTGAGTTAATTGAAAAGAAAGAAACTTTAATTATGCCTAGTACAAATTATGACTTTGGAAATAAACATTTTAGAATTGGATTTGGAAGGAAAAATATGGTTGATGCGTTAAATAAATTTGAGGAATATCTAATTGAGAAATTAAAAATATAATAAATAGAAAAAGAATATAGAATTAATTCTCATTTAATTAAAGATGAGTTCAATCTTCCCAAAACATATTTCCTTTTTTAAGGTTTTGATTTCTTGATCTGTGCTTCAATGCAGAAACTGCTTGAACAGCCTCTTTAATTTCATGAAAGACGGGAATATTTCCAAGCTCTAATTGCTCAATAATCATAGAATA
>JARRLT010000152.1:0-19857 GCA_037386725.1 Promethearchaeota archaeon | reverse complement strand
TTTTTTCCAATTTCTCGAGTGTTAATTTCTGGTTTAGCCATCATAATTGCTCCTTCTAGAGCAACTTCGGTTGATTCCACAAGGTTTTCTAATTCTGGATCTTCATTAAAGCTGATTGAAAAAGCTGTATCAACAATATAACCCTCAATATGAACCCCAAGATCGATTTTTACAATATCATTATCTATTATTAATAAATCATCGTCCTTCATTGGAGAAGTATAATGCGCTGCAATATTATTGATACATAAATTGACTGGAAAAGCACATGAACCACCTAATTCCTCTATTTTTTCTTCCGTCAATTTAATTATATCCAGTGCTTTTGTTCCTATTATAAAATATATAATTATAATTATTTTATTATTATAATCAATTTTAAATTGATTTGCACATGTCAGAGAATATTAATGAACTTACAGATTTATTGAAAAACTTATCAGCTGTAAACTCGGACGTACAAGGGGCTGCGATTGTTTCTGTACAAGGATTGCCAATTGTCTCAGTCCTCGCACGAGGTGTTAATGATGGCATAGTTTCAGCTATGTCAGCAGCTATATTAAGCGTCTCAGAAAGAGCTGTTGAAGAACTTGCTCGCGGAGAACTGAAAAGAATTCTTATAGAAGGAATTGATGGCTTAATTATTCTATCACGCGCTGGGGAAAATGCAATTCTATGTACATTGGCTAAAGCTGACGCTAGTTTGGGGATGGTTTTTTTAAACATACAAAGCGTATCAAAAAGTATTGCCGAATTATTAGATTAACCACTTATTTTTGATTTGGCATAATTTTTTTTTGATAAGATTATATTCTATTTAGAAGACGCTATTCGATTTAAAAATCTTGATATTAATAGAATTAAGAAAATTATAGCTAATAATAATTATCCTTTATATGTACAATTTCAGAAGCATTTAGAACAGTTTTACAGACAATCAAATAAAACAATATTTTTTAAGAAAATTTATATTAAAATTGCCTCCTACTTAAAACAGAAACTTCAAGAAGGACAATTAGAAATAAATCAATTCTCTAATAGTAATTTTATATTCAATTTTTTTGAAGATCTATTTGGTTTATTTATATTACAAAAATTATGTGCTGAGTGTTATTCTAAAAAAATTTCAACAAGTAGATACGGTTTCAATGAAAATAAAGTAATCTATTATTGTAGCGATTGCCAGAAAAATGTTAAAATAATCCATAATACTAATTTACTTCCTTTATTTCTTCTCTATATCTATCAATGGACAAACTCTGAAGAAATAATTGCTAAAAGTTTTAGCATAAAAACTACAGAGAAAGATTTTTCATGTGATTTGTTTAGAAGTTTATTAATTGATAGTTTTAATTATTTTAGGGAATATGGAAATCTTGATTTTATATTGCTTTATATTAACCTTTTAGAAATGGTGGGCATTAAATTTAATTCTCTTGAAGAGGATTCTAAAAACATTAATGATTTAATTTTAACAGAAATTATAAAATCTTTAAGATCAGGAGAATATTCAAAAATAAAATTCACTCTTAAACATTTGATTAAAAAAGAAAATGATCCGAATATTAGAAATATTATAAAGCATCCTAAATTTAGAAAGAAAATTGAAAAAAATTTTTATATTGGACTCTCAAAAAATTTAGAAGCACACCAATATCAAAAGTTTGAAAATTTGATTACAAATTCTTATAAGCTCGATCTCTTTATAAATGTGGAGAAAATTCCGCATCGATTTAGAATTCTAGAAAGTTCTATAATAGAATGTATTCAAAATGTGAGTATGGGATATCAAACTTCACATTTAGGAGAAATAATCAGCATGATCAAATTTTATAACAAATTTAACCTCTTAGAGAAAGATCTCGATGAGAAGGAATTAGAAGAATTGGATAAAATAAAAAAAGATTCTCTCTTTCTTTCAAATCTAAAAGATTTGTTTGGTTGGATCTCGGATAGTTTGTTAATATATATTAAGAGAGATTTAAAAAAACTATTATGGGAAACACAATAATATAAAATTTATTTCTTCTGAGGAAAGCTTTTTTGAATTTTCTACTGAATATAAGTTTCCTATTTCTTTTTATGGAGGATATTATGAAGAGAAAGAACAAATAGAATTAAAAAAACATCTTGTTTCTCCACAAAATATATTGAAAAATATAAACAAAATACTCTCTAAAGAACAATATTCATTTTTAAATTTAAGTATGGTTCTATTAGGAGGAATAGGACCTCAAGGGCATGGATTTACATATTCAACACCTAAAGGAGAGGTTGTAGAAATTTGTTCGGATCGAAAAGAAAATCAGGCAATCATCATCAAATTTAAGGAATTTATTAAAAATCAATTTATAAAAAAATTAAGACAAGAACTCTTTGAACTTGATATTAGTTCGATCTTTATTGATAAAATTTTAAATTATCTCAATAATAGTATGACAAAAAAAGAATTAATAAATTACACCAAGAAAGATAAAATAGTTAAAAAGATTCAAATTTTCCTAAATGCCTTATTTAGCCAAAATATAGACAAAACCTCTCAAAAAGTTATATTAAAGAATATTTCTAGGTCGTTGGATTTTATTTTACGTCCAATTTTAATGGAAGATCAATTTAAAACAAGAATGCATTTAATATCTAAAGGAAAGATTGAAGCAGGAGACGTCGCTAAATTGACAAGTTTGAAAGGAAAATCACATTATGATGTACTCCGAGAACGATTTTTCTATCAATATGTTATTAATTGGTTTTATAAATTATATTCAAAAAATAAGAATTCTATTTAATTTTTGAATAATTTTTTTACCTTTTAATTCTAAATTTAACCTTATACTTTATTTTAAAAGAAATTGGACTGATGGTAAATTTTTAATAAAACTCGGGATAGAAGTAAAATTATTATTAGCAATAGATAATTTTTTTAGGGTCTTTAATTTCATTAAACTTTCAGGCAGAATTTCAATTTTATCAATTTTTTAATTTATTATTGAATAAGTTTAAATAACTAAGATTTTGAAGATTTACAAAGCTTTCTGGAAGTTGTTTAATTTTATTTGAAGAGAGATCTAAAAATCTTAATTTTTTAAGAGATCCTAAGGAAGATGGTAACGTTTCAATTAAATTATAGGAAAGACTTAATTTTTTGATATTTGAAAGGGAAGTGATAAAGTTTGGAAATTCATAAATTTGACAAAAATCTAAATTTAAATCATTTAAAAATGTTAATTCTCTAATTGGCTCTGGAATCTTAACCAAAATATAATTATTTAACTTTAATTTATGGACCAGTCCATTTTTTATTTTAAATTTCACTTTATTATATCTATTTTTTAAGTAAGTGATGACTATTAAATTAATTATACATTCTAGTTGTTTTTGTAGACTTGTGGACTTAGATTTGGAAGTAATACGATGTTTTTCAAATTTCTTTATTATGGGAGTCATTTTCTTAATCTTCTTTAAATCTAAAATGATTTTCTGAACAATATTTCTGAGTATGAGAGGACTTAAGCTTTTTAATGATTTTAATAATTGTATTTGACATTTTAAAACAAGATCGTTCTGCATAGTTCTTTCAAATGGAAAGATTGAAACTTTTTTTAATCTTTTAAGATACTTTATTCCTTCAATTTCGCTAAGATCCGCGATTTGATTTTTATATTTCCATCCAGTGATCTTTTTATTAAAATTAGAAAAATCCAACTCAACGATATATCCTCTATCGATTTTGTAATTTATATTGGTAAATTTTTGTTTTAAATGCTTTAGAGTAATGAGATTTAATAATATTCCAGCCAAATTTTCTTTCGAATTATCCTGGATATCTGTTACTTTTTCTTCCCTTTCAAGAAGTATTTTTATCTTTTTTTGAAAAACAGAATTTTGATCTTTATCTGAAAACTTGCTGAGTAGCAAAGTAATTAAAATCTCATTTTTATAAGATTTTTCATTGAAAATAAGCCATTGTAATAAATCCTTAAATTTTATATCCAGTTTAGTTTCAATAATCTTAAGTGCTAAAAACCTAACATTTTGATTTAATTCCGTAGTAAGAATATTCTCAATTAAAGGATAGATAATCTCTATCTTAAAATCAATTTTTCTAATTAACTTGAGACACTCTTCTCGTTTTAAATCATCTAGGCAGGAATGTAAAAATGTTGTGAATATATGAATTGAGTAATTCTTATCAATAGAATTTGAATTGATTGCATGAAAAATATTTTTTGGTGTTATTTTCATTTTAGAGTGGCTAAATTTATAAATATTTATTACTCATAACTAGAAAAGTATCAAAAATTTAGTGAAAAATAAAAACTCTTGAATTTACTTATTTCATTTTCGTTGGTAAGATCTTTTTTCTATTACTAGTAATATAAGTTTAAATATTTTATTCCCAAAATATCCTCCAAGAAGGCCAAAAATTGCTCCAAAAAGTAATATTAGTATAACTAATAGCCATCCGTATCCAGATCCCATGATTAATGCCCCAAATTGATCAAAAAGAGGATATACATTATCGAAGAAAACTCCATTTATTACATATAAAAACCAGAAGATTAATACTCCTAAAATCCCTGCCAATACCGCATTCCTTAATTTTTTATTAATAAGTCCAGCAATAATTCCAGGAATAATGATTAATTGCCAAATAGGAATGAATGTGAGAATTGCTGTTACACATATAACTATAAGTAAACTTATTATGAAGATTTGATTCTCTCTATCCATCGATTACATCCCTCCTGCTTTTCTAAATATTTGAGTTATTTGAATAGAAGGAAAGTTTGAAGATGTATAAGTAAAGTATTGTGAGTGATATTTACCTTTCAAAAATAATTCAGTTAGTTGATCGGTGTAATGTGGGGAATTGGTTAATCCAATTTGACCAGAGGGTATTACACTTATAGAATTTTCCAGGTTATTTAAATCTATAATCATTCTTTCTGAAGCACCTCCTTGAGCATAACCGACTCCATTTTCAATATTTGCATTTGCTGGATTTACAGTATATCCCTCTCCATTCCCTGAAAAAGGTCCTGCGCTTAATGCTTTAAGTCCAGTTAAATGTGGGAAATATAATTGATGTATAAGACCCCATTTCCAATTGTTAGGATCATTTGTATTATAAAAATTAGTCAACCATTTGACTGTTAAGTTAAAAGCTCTAATCATCGTTTGGTTTCGTGTTTCTTTGATTCCAGTCGTACTCACATTGTCAAACCAATGAGAATTTTGTTGTTCTTTCATTAAATATTCTAAGATCACTAATTGTGGTCCTCTAGCTAATTCATATTTATTTATTTCATCGTTAAATGTTAAATCATAAAAATAATCTCGCCACTTTCTATAGATTGTAGGAGCAGCTAAATTTTTATCCATATTATAGTGCCAATTTTCTAAAATAGTTAATGCGTTCGATACTTCAGCAGGGGGAGAAGATGTATAGAAATTATTTAAAACTTCAATTAAGGAGGGTAAGAAAGCTTTTGCTGCAGAAGAATTCACATCAAATTGTAGTTGTTTCATTATTTCAATATCAATATTATCTGTATTATTTAATATTTCATTGATTCTTCTTGCTCTATACCCATCTGCGTAATTATTCTGTAAAAAATATTGCGAGTAATTATAATCTAAACCCGCACTTATTTGATTCGCCGAAGCAAGATAATGTTGACTTGGGTTTTCGGTATGAGGTAATTGATCAAATGGAATATAACCAATCCATTCACCTTCTCCCTTTGAACCATTTAAAGGGAATGTTCCATTACTATTTGCCCTTATTGGAACTTTCCCCGTAGGGCGAATTCCGATATTTCCATCAATATCAGCGTAGACGATATTTTGAGCTAGTGTATCCCAATTTTCAGATGCTTGATCGAAATCATTACGATTTTTTGCCATATTAAATCCATAACCCGCCAATAGATTTAAAAAGATTTCATTACCCGTCCATTTTGAAGCAATGATTATATTCTGTTTGTCAAGATTATCTGGAATACTACTTCCTAAGAAATCGTTTAAAACAGGGCCATTAACAGTTTCTTTCACCTTAAATTTTATAACATCTTCCCCTTTAACATTTATCTTGTAATTTTGATATTGATATTTTGTGACAGTGCCGTTATATATATAATGTTCATTATCCACAACATTATAATAATACCAATCTAATACATCAAATCCAGTATTAGTAAAACCCCAGGCAACATGTTCATTATGACCCACAGCAACCATTGGCATTCCAGGTATCGCAAATCCGTAAGAATTAATATTTGACTCTTCTGAAACTAAATGTTGTTCGGTCCAAATTCCTGGTAACATCCACGCAAGATGCATGTCATTACAGAGAATAGGTTTCCCCGTCGCGCTTTTAGTTCCATCTACAACCCAGTTATTTGAACCTTTAAAATCTTCTCTTTCTATTAAATATCTCTCCGAATCAATTTTCTCTATTTCTGCAAGAAATGACAAAATAGACTTTCTTAATTGCTGATTCGATTCCATATAAGATGTCTTAATTGTCGGTGGTTTAGCAAATGATCCATAATTAGGACACACTGGAATTTGGTATGGTAAAATTGTACCAAAGAGTTCGGAATAATTTGCTGATCCAAGGGCTTGTAAGTTTGTATAACGGTAGAGATCATAATAGTTCCATGATAGTTGTCTTGCCATTTCTTGAACGAGACAGAAAGTATCTAAAGTAGACCACTTTTCTGGTTCAAAATTTAGCAAATAATACTCGAATGGTTTTGTATTTTTATGAGTTTCAAGATAATAATTAATTCCATCAACATATCTATCAAAGATTCGAAAAAATCTTTTTGTAAAATTATCATTTAATTGCCTCATATATTGCTCTGTTTTATTTGCCCAATATTCCATTCCCATAGCTAAATGAAGCTTATCCGTTTCTAAAGCAGCTGGACCTAGAATTTCAGACAACTTCCCCCTTACTTGACGCCTGAACATATCCATCTGAAAATATCTATCTTGAGCTTGGAGGTACCCTTGAATAAAAAAGAGATCTTCATCATATTTAGCATAAATGTGAGGGATTCCCCATTCATCTCTTATAACTATAACCTCATCTTTCATTCCCGGAACAGAGATTATTTCATCAGAAGGACCTGAAGGAGTCTTCCAGACACCATTTCCTGGAAATAATAAACTACCTAAGGATTGAATCGTAAGCAAAGGTACCGAAAATATGACAAAAACTAATACTATAATCGCTACTACTGTTGATAATTTAACTGATTCTTTTACGATGGTCTTATCTGACTTATTCATTCTTTTTTACCTTAAATTGTGATTTCTAATTAAAATAATTCTAACTGATATACATTTAGATTTTATAAGTATTTAAGAATTGATTTTTAAGTCAAAAAATATTAAACATAGAATAGAAGGATCAGATAACCTCTCTATTTATTAATAAAATAAACATAAAATTGAGATTAAAGAAAATGACTTCCGTTAAGGATTTAATAATACAAGAACCAAAAAATCATGAACAATTGGAACAGATGTATTGTTTAAGATGGCAAGTTTTAAGAAAACCATGGGATCAACCAAAAGGTTCAGAAAGAGATGAAAAAGATACAAACCAGTTTAAAAATACGATTCCAATTATCGCTTTAATTAATAACCAAGTGGTAGGAACTATAAGATTGCATCAAAATACAAAAGACGAGGGACAACTTCGATATCTTGCTATAGATAAAGAATTCCGGAAAAAAGGTATTGGAAGTGAACTCATTTTATATTCAGAGAAGATATCTAAAAGATTAGGTTTTCAAAAGCTTATTCTTAATGCAAGAAAAACAGCAGCACAATTTTTTAAAAAATTAGGATATGAAATTGTTGGAGAAGGGCCTATAATATTTGGTGTAATAGATCATTATGTTATGATAAAATATCTAACTTAAATTAATCTACTTAATATTCTCAATAGAATGTAAAGTATTATATACAGTGTCTTACATAATCACAATTACCTAAATTAATTTATTTATTTAAATAGGAAATAGTTTTTGTAAGGTAGATTTTAAATGATAGGTGCAATTGGTTTATTAGATGGTATTACAGCAACAATAATCATTCTTACATCCACAATATTTGGAATTCTTTCATTTTACAATGCAAGAAAACTTGGTGCTAAATTACTTTATTATGCGGGGTTAATGATGATATCAATAGGTCTTTTTTGGTTAGGCCCATTTACAGATTTATTGAAAGTATTAATAACTGGGACTAATCTTTCACCGCCCTATATTTATGGTTGGTTGAGTTACTTGTGGGTAGGACCTTCAATTATCGTAGCAATGTATCTTGGATCTGAATTACTTGCTCCAAATAGAAAAAAATCAATCGTTATTATATATGCTATACTTGGAGCTTTATTCGATGTACTTATATTTGTTTTTCCACCATATAAGGCAGGAACTTATGGAACTTTTAAATTTGCGCCGTATACTCCAGGAGTAGATTTGATTGACACAGGATTTCAGATGCCTTTTCCGGCATTTTGGCTTGTAGCGTTCTTCCTCATTTCGGTGTTTATTTTTGAAGGGATAGGATTTGCTATAAAAGCAAAAAAAGCCTCAGGTACTTTAAGAAAGAAATTTATATTCTTATCTTTAGGGTTTATTATATTCGTAATTTGTGGAGCTCTGGATTCTGTTTTAGATTTTTCTTTTTAAAATAAAAATACTAAAGAAAGAGATAATTTAAAAGAAAATTTATTGTCTTAATTCTTGAACATAGTCAAATATGTTATCAAATCTATCTTTTATAGAACCTACCAAACCCTCTTCCTCAGATACAACTGAATTAATAGCGGTTTTTACGCCATAATGACTCTCGGAGATTATAACCCTTATTGGTAATGTAAGGATCTGGTTTATTAACATTAGAATCTCTTGAATAATATTTATGATTTTTGGCAATTTTTCCTTGGCTTCATCGACCGAATCTCTATCAGCAGAGATCAATCCGTCTTCACGTTGTTGTGTTAATTCTTCCCAAATATTATCCTTTAATTCAGAAAACTGAATTCCTAAATCTTCTAATGCTATTTGAGCTCCTTCGAAGAAAAAATTAATATCATCTTTTCCAGAAAACTCTCTTATATTGTTTACCATTTCTTCAGACGCTAATCCATCAAGAAAGTCTACTAACAATTGGTGATAATCATTAATAACATCAAGGGGGATAAATAATAGCACCATTTCTTTAACTTGTTTAAACATATATCCGATGACTTTGGCGAATAAATCATTTTCAAAGGTTTTCTCTACTAAATTTCCATATTCGTTGATCAAATGGATTCCAAGAAATCCAATAATTCGAATTAAATCATCCTCATAGTTTTTGAAATAATCAAAGAAATGTTCTGGTTCCATTCCTAGTTTGTCTCTGATAAAATTTGCGACTTGCCTTTTTATATTTTCAAGGGGTTCATCTAATAGTTCCTCTACTTTATCTAACGAAATAGAGTCTTGTAATTTATCAATAAAATCTAATTTTTTATCTTGGGGAATATCTTTTTCTATTTCCTCATCTAGATCTATCTTTGAGGAGATCTTATCTTTTACTTTCTCTTCGGATATTTTTTTCCACTCATTATAATCATATATTTTACAGAGTAGTTCTAAATGATCTTCTCCTCTAGCTATGCATGATTGTTCTTCTATTATTATCCGATATTCATTATTTTTAACTTTAAGGATATAATTTGCTACACTTTCTAACATACCACATAAACCACATGCTATTCCTTCTGAATCATTACTCAATTTTGAAACATCAAAAATATCTTCTGATGAAGTTCCATATCCTGCGCAGATTGGACAATTTTTAATTTTGAGGATATAATCATTATAGAGTGAATTTTCTTTTGGGATGATTTCATATGAAAGATCTTCCAATTCCTTTCCAAAAACAACCACCCAAAGAATTTCAAAATAATCTAAAACCTTCTCAGGATTACCAGGCATGAATTTGAAAATAGAAGAATGTCTCTGGCAAGATTCAACCCCAGCTTTTTTTCCAATTTCTCTAAGAATTATTAACGATTCATCTTCCTTTCCGGTAATCTCATTAATTTCATTTAATACTTCTCTATATAAAAGAGAATAGAACAGAGAATTAGTATTCCTTCCAAACACTTTAGATACCTTTTTCATTAACCATTGAAACATTCCCATTTTAAGCACCCCTAATTTCATAATTAAATAATTGAACACACATTTCGTTACCTAAAGCTTTTGACTCTTGTATTCGAGCGGGAGAAAGAGCAATAGCAGAGGAATTGTTTGAATTTTTATTAATTAAATTAATAAATTCTGAAATTAAACCTAATAAAATTTCACATCCAGCAATTTCTATATCATTATAATGGTATTTACAAAGAGCACAGTTATTATCTTTCACGATTAAGAGATTTTCTCTTTCATTGATTTCTATAATAACAGAGCTGTTTAAAATTTGCTTATAAATAGTAGAAATTACATCCTTTACATTTAAAAGACTTACTTCCTCAATTGGTTTCCAATATGCAATATAGGTTTTTGCTATATTTTTTCCCATCCTTCTTAATCGTTCATTTAGATTTTTTACGTTATTTTTAACCATATAACGAGCTAAATGATATATTGCATTACGGATTTGATTCATCGTTGCCTCTGCATTGATTAATTCGCTTCTAGTATAGTTCATAATTAACTTTTCCAGACATTTTAGTAATTAATTATTAAATCAAAAATTCTAACCAATTTAAAGATTTTAATTAGAATAAAATTATGATCAATATTTATTTAGAAAAAGTAGAATCACTCTTAAAATTTCCAAAAAGTAATTTTATCATTTATTAATAAATCTCAATTTCATTGCATAATAAAGATCTTCAATTAAACGAAATAAATTAGTTTAAATAAAAAGTAAAAAATAAAATTTCTAATGGCTTGAAATTTTTTATATTTTTTCAACTATTTTTCTTATTGTATCTTCACCCGCAGCTCCGACCATAATGCCATTTCGAATTACAGCTTGACCATTAATTTCAATTGATCCCTCTAACATCTTTCCATTATTAAAAAATAATAAAGTTGGTATAGCTGTAATTCCAAATTTTTCTCCTAAAGGTCGGTTCTTATCCAAATCAACCTCGAGTAGTTTAAAAAGTCCCTCCTCATTTAACTTTTCTAGGATCGGGGAGAGCCATTTGCAAGGTCCACACCAAACAGTAAATACATCGATTATTAAAATGCCATCTTTATGCGAATCATCGACATCAATTCCGAATTGTTCTAATTCATCTATAAAAACCATTTTAGACTATCCTTTTGAATTTATTTGAATTCAAATAAGTAACTTATTATTCGCTACCTATATTTATATTTAATTTAGTTAAAAATTCTATTTAATTTTTATATTTTCGATTTATAAATTTTTCTGAAATTGAATCCTTTCAAATTTACTATTCTCAATGAAGCGATAAAGAAAGGATTAGTTAAAAATGTAAAAGTAATGCGAAGGGATTCATAACTAATAAAAAATAAATCCCGAAAAGGTTATTTAATCCAACTAAAAATTTCAACCATTTTATTGATAGTACTATTTACTTTATATTAAAAAGAAATAATTTTTTAATTGAAAAATAGTTATAGTACATAACTTCAAGATTAACTAATTTATATTCAATAAAAATGGCTACTATAGACTTTAACTTTAGAAATCAAATATTGGGAATGGATATTGGAAGTACACTTTCCTATTGTTATCAATGTTCTACATGCTCTGGTGCATGCCCTGTAGCACAGGTAACTCAAGGTCGTTATAATCCAAGAAGATTAATTTTAGATTCATTACTTGGCTTAAAAGAGAAGATTTTTGGACCAGATCATGCTTTTAATATTTGGGGATGCACAGTTTGTGACACATGTGATGAAGTATGCCCTCAAAAGGTTGAATTAACAGAGATATTTACAATTTTAAAAAATATGAGTGTAGCTCGGGGCGAAGCTCCTGAATATTATACCACACAAGCATCAACTATTTTGGACAATGGAAAAGCTATACCTATGCAATCAGCTATAGAGCGAAGGAGAGAACAATTTGGATTACCAGAGATAATGGAACCAGATGTAGAAGAGATTCAAAAATTGTTAAAAGAAACAAATTTGGATAAAAAGCTTAAAAAGAAAGAAGAATAACCTTTTATCCTCAAATTTCTATTTTTAATTTTTGTTAACTTATTTTTAATAATAGTTGTATCTTATTGTTTTAAGTTATTTAAAGTATTTATAAGAAGTCTAAATTATTAAAAAAATTAGATATACTAGATACTAAATTGAATAATATAATTAAAACAATAGGATTTATAATACAAAATTCATCTACTCAAAAAGAAAAGAAAAAATCTAAGTCTATTTCAAAGCATACAACGTCATATGAAATTCATCAGAGGGAAAAGCGATGGAGAAAAGACGGATATCTTCATGATTTTAAAATCCCAAAAATAATTCAAGAGGAAACAAAAAACCAACAAATTTCAAATTTCCGAGGAGCTAACATTATAGAAAGTGATATTAATTCTTTAAAAGAAATAGAGATTTTTATTGGAAAAAATTTTAACTATGAACATGAATCGGAATATAATCCGAAAATGAGTTTTAGAGTTGTTAAGAATCGTGTAACGATCTTAGGGTTAAATGATTGTGATATATCATCTCTTCCTGAACAAATTGGAAACTTAAGAGCTTTACAAATTTTAACTTTAAGTAATAATATGCTTACGATTTTGCCAGAAGGCTTATCAAAACTTAGATTTTTAAAAGAATTATATTTAGAAGGAAATAATTTAATATCATTACCAGAAAATATTGGAAATCTTAAAAATCTTGAATATCTAAATTTAGATAACAACAAACTCACTTCTTTGCCAGAAAATATTGGAAATCTTAAAAGTCTGGAAATTATAAGAATAAATAATAACAATTTAGAAAAGCTCCCAAATATGATTGGAAATTTAAAGAACTTAATTGAAGCCCATCTAAATCAGAATATATTGAAGGAACTTCCTAAATCAATTGAAAATTTGATTAAAGTTGAGGTTTTATCTTTAAATAATAATAGACTTGTTAGTTTGCCAGAGGAAATAGGAAAGATGCAGGAATTGACCAGTTTGAGTTTACTCAATAATAATTTGAATACACTCCCTACTTCAATTAAAATTCTTGGGAGACTTCAATATCTATGGATTAGAGGTAACCCGCTTTTTGAAAAAGCTTCTGATTCTAAATCTAAAAAAATTATTGAGTTTCTAAAGAAAGGTGGAGTAAAAATATAGAATTTCTTACCAAATGAATAATTTTTAACTACAATCTTGAAATATCTTGACTTATTTTTCAATTATAATAATAATAATTACTTATATTGATTAATATGAGAAAACCAATAATAGGCGGAAATTGGAAGATGCATAATGGATCTCCCGAAAAAGCGCGTGAGTTATTAGAGTCATTAATTTCCAAAGTTAAAAATATAGATAATGTAGATATAATCGTTGCCCCTCCTTTTACTGCTTTAGCGGAATCATCGATTGTGACTTTAACGAATATCCATTTAGGGGCTCAAAATATGTACTTTGAAGATCAAGGGGCTTACACTGGAGAAATATCTCCAAAATTTCTAAAATCATTAAAAGTTGAATATGTAATCCTCGGTCATAGTGAAAGAAGGAATATTTTCGATGAATCAAGTGAACTAATTAATAAAAAGGTAAAAAAAGCTTTAGATGAAGAACTAATTCCTATTGTTTGTATTGGAGAACATTTAGAGGAAAGAAAACAAGGTCAAACAAAGGATGTTATTAAGAATCAAATTGAACAAACATTCGCAGATTTATCTAAAGAAGATATGAATAAAATCATTATAGCTTATGAACCAATTTGGGCAATCGGTACAGGTGAAACTGCTACTCCAGAACAAGCAGAAGAGATTCATGCATATATAAGAGAATATATCAAAGAAGTTTATGATAAAGAAACATCTGATTCAATTCGGATTCAATATGGCGGATCTATCAAACCATATAATGCAGAAGATTTATTTAAGCAAAAAAATATCGATGGTGGATTAGTTGGTGGAGCTTCTCTTGAAGCAGAATCTTTTGCAAAGATAATTGAAATGGCACAAAAAACTATTGAAAATTAATTGTTTCTTAACTTTTAACATTTTATTTTATATTTATTAGTAATTTCAATTACCCTAAAATTTGATTAAATCTTTCTATAACTTTCTTCGGAAATTCTCCTAAATAACTATTAGGTTCAACAATAAGCAAGTAAAAATAAGTTTCAAAAAGAGTGTGATGAATTGTTGGACCCACTCCCGATTTAATTATAAATAACCAAATAGGATTATTGTTGATAAAAGATTGACGATATACCCATTCAAAAGGCTGAATTTCAGGGATAAATCCAATATTTCTCAAGATTTGATAAATATCCTTTAATTTATACTCTTTACTAAAAATTTTTAAAGGTGACAAATCAAAAGAGGTTATACAAATTCCTTTAAGGCCATAATTTTTCATTTCACCTAACATTATTTTAGATGCTTTTTCTACTTGATTTAAGTTTCTTTCAATATTTCGATGGGCTTCTTTATCTGTCAGTATTTCTTTTAAAATATCTTCTTCGTTACCTAAAATCTCATACGCTGCATCTAATGGGATTTTGGAAGCAATAATCATCTCATAAATTAACTCTATTTTTTTATGTACAGATTTATGCAATAAAAAAGGTTCTGTAGTTAATGTTATTAATACATCACCTGAATATTGTTCAGACTCTTTCTGATTAGGTTTATTTGACTTTGAATTTTCGGTTTTTGTTTTAAATTCTAATAATTGAATACTTTTATCAATTTTCAGAAAAATCAAAAAATCTTAGATATAATTGTGTTCCCTTTGGAACAGGATTAATCTTAATATTGTAATAAGGGAATCCAGTCGTTGATATAACGCTTAATTCATAAATCGTCATTAAATAAAGCCATTTAGGTAGTTTTAATGATTGAAATTATTTTTTATTTTGCAGAGATTATTTTTAAACAATATATATTTATTAACATAAATTAACTCTCTTATTTTTATCTTCTAAAATCTAAAAAGATAGTCAAAGGTATTAAAAACTATATAATTTAAATTTAAAATCTTTAGGAAGAAGAACAAACCTAATATGAAATGCTTACTAATTGACTACCTCGAACTTTAAATTGTTTATCTATATAAATAAGAAGAGCATGACCAGAATGAAGGTAAACAATAGGAATATTTGATTGTTTAGAATCATTAACTAATGATTTTTTAATGAGGACTTTTTGGGTTTTCCCACATCCTTTACAACTTACTAAAGCGCTTTCAATTAGATCTTTTTTATCAAAATTTTTAAAAAGATCTTCAACTACATAATTAAATCCGGAAAAAATTTCACATGAATCTCCATAACACGTTAATAAAAGAGAATCATCATACATTTCAAAGAATTCATTAACTAAATATTCTATAAATGCTTCGAGTAGAAGGGATTGAATTTCAGGTTTAGATCCGACAGAGAAAACAGTATTTTTTATAGCGAAATACACGATTTTTATATCTGGATTTGTTAGGCAATAAAAAATTTCTTTTATTGGAGCATTTTTAATTAATCTTAGCTGGAAGAATATTGATTTATTATAATGACCAGAATCCCAGTGGAAAAAGGTATCATCATTATTGTAATTTCCAATATTAAAAAAATAGATTGATTTGAAAAGATCAAGATTCAAACGCATAATAATTATATAAATTAAGGATTTTTTAATCCTCTTTAAAATAAAAAAATTAAAAAATAGTTATTTACGTTAAGATAATGGTAGGTCTACCAGGTAATGAATTAATTGCCTTTTTATCTTTAGAATTCTCCTCTTTTTTCACGATAACTTTGCAATTATACTTATTTTCAATTATTGGTTTAATTTGATTAAAGAAATCGAGTTCCTCCTTAGGTTCTAATGAGAACTTAGAATACTTTCCTATATTTTTGAGAATTTTTCCTAAGGATTGATTAATAAATTTACCATGTTTTTTAAATTCTTTATTATTATTCATAAGAAGTTTCATTATTTCTCCTTGATTTTTGGTTTTTTCAAGATCTTTCATTAATTCAGAGTAAAAGTTATACTTCCAACTACTTGGGGTAATAATTTCGATTTCCTTGATTTTATCTTCCTTAATGACATTTTGAATTTTGTTTATATCACTAATTGTATCTTGAAGTAAATTCCATCTATATTCATTAATTGTAGTTAATATATTTTCATCAAATTTTGGCCAT
This sequence comes from Promethearchaeota archaeon, assembly GCA_037386725.1. Lineage (GTDB taxonomy): Archaea > Asgardarchaeota > Lokiarchaeia > Sigyniarchaeales > SOKP01 > JARRLT01. Next base: position 3,466 of record JARRLT010000152.1, on the reverse strand, counting down.
TCGAATAAACTTAAATAACCTTCATTTCCAAGGGATTCCCAAATTTCTTCAGTAACATGAGGTGTAATTGGGTGTAAAAGTATTGCTAATTTTTCCTTGCATTCATTGAAAATTTCTTTCACAATACCATTCTTTTTATATTTATTTAACTCCGATTGAAATTGTATTAAACTATTTACAGCATCTCTTATTGACAGTGTATTAAGTGCGTTTGTGACTTCCTTAATAGTGTAATTTAACAAGTAGAGTATAAGTATTTCTCTTATCGATTTCTCTTTCTTTATTTTTGGTGGATTATCAAAATAAAGAGAATAAAGATTTTTTAAAAATTTAAAAGCAAAATCAATTCCCTCCTCTGACCATTCTAAACCCGATTCGGGGGAAGCTCCAAACAAGATAAAGAATCTAGCAGCATCTGCTCCATATTTCATCATAATTCGATTAGGGTTTACTGTATTACCAAGACTTTTACTCATTTTTGCACTTTTCATTATATATTTAGTTCCACATCTTGAGCATTTCTCATTCTTCATCTCAGCTTTGAGAGCGAAAGTCTCACAATTGGGACAGTATGGATGGATCTTATTAATCATTCCTTGAGTAAGTAGTGATTGAAAAGGCTCATTATGAGAATGAAGACCAAGATCTCTAGTAGACTTAGTCCAAAATCGTGCATATAATAAATGAAGAATCGCATGTTCTATTCCACCAATATACTGATCAACATTGCCCCAATAATTTACTTTCTCTTTTTCATATGGGAGTTCTCCATTAGTGGGATCACAATATCTAAAATAATACCAAGAGCTATCAACAAAAGTATCCATTGTATCTGTTTCTCTTTTGGCTTTTTCACCACACTTTGGACATTTTACGTTAATAAATGTTTCACTAGTTTCAAGAGGATTACCTTTACTTGTGAATTTTACATCTTTTGGTAATCTTATAGGTAAATCTTCAAAAGGAACTGGAACTGCACCACATTTATCACAATAGATAATAGGGATTGGACACCCCCAATATCGCTGTCTAGAGATTAACCAATCTCTTAATTTATAATTAATTGTGGATTTTCCCATATTTATTTCTTTCAATCTATCTGAAATAGTTCCAATTGCTATTTTGTTTTCTATTCCATTGAAATCTCCAGAATTAACTAGAGTTCCATCTCCTTCATAAGCTCTGGCCATTCTTTCTTCTCTAAGTTCATAATCAAATGGTTGTATAACAACTTTAATTGGAATATCATATTTTTTCGCAAACTCAAAGTCTCTTTGATCGTGTGCTGGAACAGCCATCACGGCTCCAGCACCATATTCATAAATAACAAAATTTCCAACAAAAATCGGTATTTTCTCATTGGTAAATGGATGCTTTACATATTTTCCAATGAACATTCCTCTTTTTTCAATATCTATATCTGTTCTTTCAAATTTGTTCTTTTTCATAGTTTCTCTATAAAATTCATCAAAATTTTCTTCATATTCTGATTTTTCGACCCATTCGCGTATCCAAGGATGTTCTGGAGCAAACACCATAAAAGTAACACCAAATACTGTATCAGCTCGAGTAGTAAAAATATCAATAGTTTTATCTTCTCCTACAATTGGAAACTTAATAATGGTTCCTTCAGATCGTCCTATCCAGTTTTTCTGCATTATCTTAACTTTTTCAGGCCAATCAACCTCTTTTAATCCTTCTAAAAGTTCATCTGCGTATGCTCTAATATTTAAAAACCATTGATTTAAAAATTTGAGATTAACTTCTGCGCCACAACGCCAACATTTTCCAGCTAGCACTTGTTCATTTGCTAAGACAGTTTGACACTGAGGACACCAGTTTACATATGAATTTTCTCGATAAGCCAATCCCATTTCAAAAAATTTTAGAAAGAAGTATTGATCCCATCTATAGTATTCAGGATCATGACTATAAATCATTCTTGTCCAGTCATAAGAAAGTCCAATTCTCTTTTGCTGTTCTTGAATTTTCTTAATATTTTCATTAGTCCATTTTTCTGGATTTGCTCCGTGATCAATAGCTGCGTTCTCCGCAGGAAGTCCAAAGGAATCATAACCCATCGGGTATATTACATTAAATCCTTGCATCCGTTTATACCTTGCAAATGTATCACCAATTGAATAATTTCTAAGACATAATATTTTTTTGTATTGAGATCCATTTCTACATTAAATATACCATCTTTTTTCCATTTCCTCTGCCATTTCTCTTCAATTATTTGAGGATTATATTCGCGACCTTTCATTTTTCAAAGTTATATTTATTTCAAGTATGCAATTTAATTAAGAAGTATTTAAAAAAATAAAGTTTTTTACATTTTTCTGAGGAATATTGCTTAATTTATACCATAGATATGATTGAATTTAGAGTAGGTAGATCTTTCTGATAAGATTAAGAATTAGGAGGTTCTTTTACATTTTAAAATCATTAAACTTTTGTTTCTCTTAACTTTATATCTAATGAAAATTAGTTAATTGCTAAATGAATATGATTGTAGATAAAGTAAGAGTTTCTTTAGGAAGTGCAGCAGTCTTAGACTTAATTCCACAAAAATTTAAAATTCAACCATCTACATGCTATCTAATGACTTATATTCCTGGTAAATGTTCTGGAAATTGTGGTTTTTGTCCTCAATCGCGTAGTTCTACTTCTACATCAGATAAGCTTTCTAGAGTAACTTGGCCAGAATTTTCTTTTGAACGATTTTTATCCAAATTAAAACATCTAAAACCTGCCAAAAAATTTAAACGAATATGTATACAAACATTAAATTATCCTAATAATTTCAGCGATCTAAGATATATTGTTCAAAAAATAAGCGAGCAATTAAATATTAATATCTCAATTGCAATACCTCCAATGTCAATTGAAAATCTAAAAGAGTTAAAATCAAAGGGAGTGAATAGAATCGGAATTGCATTAGATGCGGCAACTCCCGAGATATTTAGAAAGGTAAAAGGAGATTTAGTTAAAAGTAATTATACTTGGAAGGAACATTTCAAAGGATTAAAAGATGCTTTAAAGGTTTTTCCCGAAAATGTGAGTACTCATATAATTGTCGGACTTGGAGAAACTGAAAAAGAGGTGGTAGAATTATTATTAAAGTTAAGGGCTCTTAAAATCCTACCTTCACTTTTTGCTTTTACACCAATAAAAGGAACATCTTTAGGAGAGAAGGAAAGACCATCAGCTGAGGGATATAGGAAAATTCAACTTTCTCGATATCTTATCTTTGAAAATGATAAAAATATTGATGATTTTACATTTAATTCAAACGGTAAACTTGAAAGTATTAACATAAACGAAAATTATTTAAAAACAATAATTGATGAGAATATTGCATTTATGACAACAGGTTGTCCGAATTGCGATCGCCCATTTTATACATCGCGTCCATCTGGTCCATTCTATAATTTTCCAAGAAAATTACATGAAAATGAAAAAA
>JARRLT010000151.1:12515-23012 GCA_037386725.1 Promethearchaeota archaeon | reverse complement strand
ATAAATATATTACAACACCAATATAGAATAAAGAAAAAACAAAGGTTAATCTTCTATTGAACCCCATTTTTATCTTACCTTTTGTATTTTCCTATTTAACCTATTTTTATCTTACCTTTTGTATTTTCGTATTTAATCCATTTTTTGCTTGTAAGATCAGTTCTAAGTCACTTTTCACTTCTCCAACCTTATTAACCTTATTAGGCATTTCATAATCTTCTAAAATAATACGTAGCTCGTCAGAACGAGGATTATAGATTAAATCGCCTTTTTTGACTTTTTTTGCTGCTCTTATACTGAGTCCCTTTCTTATTCCCAACCCAGGAAGGATCCATGCCTTCTTCGATCCGAAATTAAATCTTCCTCTTAAGGCAAAAGGTAATTTATCTAATATCGCATCAGAAGTAAGCGGACTTAAATGTCTAATCACAATTGCCTTCATCTTTCCAATTCCAAATAATTGGATTACTACGGGTATATCTGCTTGTTCCGACATGTCTATTTTTATAAGTAAAGTAATTCTGCTTTATATTCTTTTATCATGCAATTTAAATAAATTCAATCTAAAATTTTTTACAAGTTATTAATTAATAAACAAGATTCTCATTTTTATTTAATTTATACTAAGAAGATTTAAATATTCGTAATCTATATTTCTATTGGACATTAGTAAATTGCATTGGTTTTGGTACTTTAAAACGGAGAGTTAGTATTGCTAGCTTTTCAATGAGTCTAATAACAATTTTTTCACATTTCTTTTATCAATAATAAGACTTTTTTACTTTCAAGGTATTACTTAATGTATTTCTTATTTATACAAAAAAGCTTTTAGACTAGAAATACTTCCTTTTTAATTCATCTCCTTAACGACTAGAGTTAATCTACTGAGAATTAAGTAAATAAGTAATATCTTTAATAATCCGTTCTCGACAGGAACCTTTAAGAAAGCTTAAATCTAACGGAAGTGCTCAATAACGTGATTACTTCGAAACGTTGCTTGTTGAGTTCTAAATTGAAAATTTCGGAAAAACTAGGTGCGAAAAAACATTATAATAGAAGAATCTAAACATCCCTGGTTAAGTACTTGAATTTGGTCCTGAGATTTTTTCAAGGACATTACCACTTTAAGACGTGCTACAAAGTTTCTTGAAATGATGTTCCAATTTGATACATTGTTTCAGTGAAACTAATGTCCTCTCTTTTTTAACTCTTTATTTAAAGTATTCAAATTATCTTTATAATCAATATCAAAAAATTTACCTTTAGAAATTTGAAGACAAATAACCTCTTCTCCTAATTTGGAGAAATAATTGAGGATTTCTCTTATATTGTTAACTTTAGCTTCACTTTCTTCCTTTTGAATTCTTTTTATAAATGAGAAGGGAAATAAGAGTAAGGGTAATGTTAACAATATAAGAGAAATCCTCAATTATTTCTGGTAGTTATAGATAGAAAAGAATATAGCGGTCCAAATTCAAAACTTTTGGTAGCATCAATCAATGAAAAATTAATATGAGAAAATGCTATTGTCTCTTTCAAATTTTCAATATAATTTTTAATTTTCTGAGCATGAAATCCAATAATAATACCAATACGTGTTACCCCGAGTTTTATCAGTGATTCAATAGTAGTCAATAAAATTGGTTTATAATTTAAAGATTTAATCCCAATGAGAGGTTTGGGAAGACTTTTTGAAATACTTTTAATTCTTGAACCACTTCCAGCACAAAGAATAACTGCTGAGAGATGTTTTACTTTTTGATTATTCTCTAGTTGTGACAATTGGATTCCCATCTCCATCAATAATTATAGTATGCTCAGCTTGGGCAACTGGAGATTTAGTCCTTTCTATTAATATTGGATAATGCATTATTACTTTTTTTCTTAAAAAGTAATTAAGTGTACTGATAATTTTATTTGAAGGAATTAAATTTTCACGTTTGATCCATCTAGGAGAAAATGGTAAATGATTGAAAGCCTTTTCAATTTTCGTCATATAATTTAATTTATCATAAGGTATATTTTTGGTTTTTCTCTTAATAAATCTAAAAATATAAGCATTTTTTCCATTCGTTACTTCTCCTCGTCCATTCGAAGATGTTGTGAATGGTTCACATGCATATGCATCTCCAATTTTAAAAACTTGACTATGTTTTGTATCTTTATAATTTGGAATAAAAGGGCCAGCATGCAGATTATACTGTTTTAACTCATGACCTCCAAGATTATATATTGGTTTTAACCCATACTTAATTATTTCCCCCGCAATAGCTTCCCCTAACTCATATAACTTAATTCCAGGTTTAATAAGACTTATAGCAGCTTCCAAACCAGCCTCAGCAGCATCTACATATTTTTGAAAATTAGGATCTTCGTCTATATTAAATGTAATAGCCGTATCGGCAATATATCCATTAGCATGTGTTCCTATATCAATCTTAAGCAATCCTTTTTCAGGTATTATTGTTTTATCGCCAATGGGAGGGCTATAATGAGCAGCTATCTCATTTAAAGAAATATTTATCGGAAAAGAAAGTTTAGCCCCACTTTTTAAAATTTCTTCTTCGCATTTATTCGCAAGTTCTAAATAAGAAAAACCTGGTTTGACTAATTTTCTTGCCAACTTTTTTGCCGCAACTGCTGCTTTCCCTGCTTCAATATAGGATTGTATTATATCTTCCTTCATTTTTTATAGCCTAAATAATCTATTTAATTAAATCAATTAATAATATGAGAATTTTAAGGCGTTAAACGATCGGGAGTTCTTGGATACATTACAACTTCCCGAATATCTTCCAATTGGCAAATTATTGTCATCCAACGGGCGATTCCTAACCCTACACCAGCGTGTGGAGGCATCCCAAAATCAAAAGCGTTTAAATGTGATTCAAAAGATTTTGGATTCAATCCTTGTTTCTTTAATGCAGAAATTAATTTTTTCTTATTATGAACTCTGGTTCCTCCAGAGGTAAGTTCTAACCACCCTTTTTGTAGATCAAATGATTCACTATATTTTGGGTTTTTAGAAGGTTGTATATAAAAGGGTTTAATTGACATTGGCCAATGAGTAATATAATAATATCCGGTTAATTCTTCACCTAATTTCCGATAAGCTTCTGTAGAGATATCCTCTCCGAATTCAATATCTATATTAAATTTATTTTTTAACAGATTTAAGATCTCATCATAAGTATAACGTGGAAATGGTAATTCTGGAATCTCTGTGCTTTTATCGATATTTAGAATTTTTAAGGCACTTAACTGATTTTCTTTGATATCTTTCATAACTTTATGGATAAGTTGTTCCAAAATCTGAAGGATATCGCTCATATCTGCAAATGCCATTTCAAAATCTAACGCAAAAATTTCACATAAATGTCGTTTTGTATGAGATTTCTCTGCTCTGAAACAAGGACTTATTTCAAAAACTCGTTCATAAACCCCACATAATTGTTCTTTATATAATTGTGCAGATTGCGTTAAAAAGGCTTCACGATCAAAATACATTATAGGAAAAAGTTCTGTTCCTCCTTCTGTTGCAGATCCAATAATTTTCGGAGTTGTAATTTCAGTAAAATCATTTTCAAAAAGAAATTCACGAATAGAGCGTAATAATTGCCCTCTAATTTGAAAAATTGCTTGATTTCTGAGGGACCTTAAATCTAATGCTCGATTATTAAGTCTTAAATCGAGTTCACTAATCGTTTCTCCTGTCATATCAATAGGGAGTTTATCTGGTGTTTTATTTAAAATTTTTATCCTTGAAGGAATAATTTCTACCCCTCCAGGTGCTTTCTCAAAATCCTTTACATTTCCCTTAACCATTATACAGTCTTGATATCCTAAGGATGCTTTCTCAAATAATTTATCGTCTACAACACCTTTTTTTAGTGTGATTTGTCTTTCTCCATATTTGTCCTGTAATGTAATGAATTTTAAACCACCAAGATCTCGGAAATTTCTTACCCAGCCTCCCAAAATAACTTCTTTTCCCGCTAATTTTGGAGATATGTTTTTAGTAAAGTGTGTTTTTCTCCATTTGTTCATGTCATCTAACATAGTTTTCATGTTTCTCATATTTTTCAAGTTATTTTTTTAAATATTTAATTACATTAAATTTTTATTGAGATTATGGTAAGTTTAAAATGGAAAGATAAAGAACAAGAATTAAAGCAGTTAGATAAAAAAACAACTGATTTATCAACCCTTATTTATAAACAAGAAATACTTATTCCCTCGATTATAAAAAGCAAAGAAAAAGTTCTCACTTCAAATCAAAAATCTATAAATTCTTATGAAAGTCAGATTAAAAGGGATCAGATTAACAATTTGCTAATTTATGGAGAAAATAAGCAAATTCTTTCAACAATGCTAGATCAATATAAAGAGAAAATAAATTTGATATATATAGATCCACCATTTGCAACAGGGGGAGATTTTAACTTAAAATTATTTTATAGTAAGGAAAAAAATAATTATATTGAATCTTTGGCTTATGATGATACATGGAATGCAGGCATAGATTCCTATTTATCTTTCCTCTATAAAAGACTTTACCTAATGAGAGATTTACTTTCACCAAAAGGATCTATTTATCTCCACTTAGATTATCATGTAGTTCATTATGTGAAAATCATGATGGATGAAATTTTTGGCTCAGAAAACTTTCGGAATGAAATTATTTGGAGTTATCCAGCAGCCTCAGCAAGAACAAAAAATTTTTATGTAAGATCCTATGATTCTATTCTTTTTTATACTAAAACTAATGATTATATCTTCAATGATGATGAAAATATCTATATGGAATATTCTGATCGAGTAAGAAACTCCCTTAAAGAGGATAGTAATGGATTATTTTATTATCGAGGAGGAAGTCATGATGGTAAGAAACTTTCACGAAAAGTATATGTAGAAAAAAATGGAGTGTTTCCTAGAGATGTATGGAAGGATATTCCCTATATTAGAGCTAATACCAAAGAATATCAAGGATTTTCTACTCAAAAACCTGAAAGACTTCTAAAAAGAATTATTTTAGCCTCATCAAATAAAGGAGATCTGGTAGCTGATTTCTTTTGTGGTTCAGGAACAACTTTAGTGGTCGCAGAAAAGTTAGATAGACACTGGATAGGATGCGATGCTAATTGGTATTCGATTAATAGAACTTCAAGTAAAAAAATTTTCTTCAAAAGATTTTCAACCAGAATTAATCTATAAGTTATATCTTAAAAATAATATTATAAAAGTTGAATTAAAAGAATATAAAATACCATTTGAAGGCAATGTATCTAAAAAAATTACTAAGTTGCTTTTAAATAGTTTGGATTGGATTGATTTCTGGGCTATAGACTTCAATTATGACGGAAATAATTTCATTCCTCAATGGATATCTTATAGGACGCCGAAAAAAAGAGAATTGAGAATAATTTCAAGAGATTATGAATATATTCATAAAGGAAAATATGAAATTATGATAAAATCAATTGACTTTTTAGGAAAAGAAATTTGTAATACTGAAATAATAGAATTTTAATTAAAACTAGTTTATTTCATTAACTCTCTTAAAAGCATGGTTGCGTAACATCCACTGGGTAGAGAAAACTCAATTTTTAACTTTATCTTCCCATTATAGCGGTCATCATCTTTAAATTCATTAACTTTTAATCCAATAGGTTTAATTATCATAGGTCTAACAGTTCCTTTTAAATCATAATCTCTAAACCAAGGACTCTCGAATATATTCATTGAAATATCCTCCTCTTCCACAATTTTATAAAAAAGTTTACTCATTAATGGAAATTCCTCTATATTAGAATTATAACCAATAATTGGAATAGAAATTACTCCTCGATTCATTTTAAGAACTTCATCTAAATATTTTTTATATAAATCTCCATAAATGTACTTTATATCGGTAAAACGACCATGTACATCATCCAATATTGAAATTACATCTCCATTTACAGGATTATATAATGGAAAACCACTTTTCACTCTCAATGAAAGTATTTTATTAAACAGGAATGATTGAAAGGAATTAATTAATAAACTTATTAAATCACTTGGTAAATTTCTTATTGCTCCTTCATAATCTCCTGGATGATCGATTAGATTTTTTATTAAGGACCATTCATAATTTAACCCACGCGGAAAATCTTCAAAAGCATTTTCAAGATTACCATTATTATTAATAACATCCTTTATTCTTTGTCGATGTTTTGACACACGTAGATGTTCTAATGAATAAACCTTACACACAAATTCATTAAATGCATCTTTATAATTTTGTTTTAAAATATGTTTCCCAACAATATGAGAATTAGGACGATACTTTCCAAATCTTTGAAGACCATAATAGTTTGGAAATCCTCTTGAATTTAATTGATTAACTATATTGTCAATATCTGATCTCAAATTTTTTCTCGGACTAATATTTCTTATAATAATTTCGAAATGGTTGCCCCTATTACTTCCTAAATTCACCGCTTTTTTAGTTGGGGTAATAGATCGTATAAAAAGATCTTTTATATTCAGTTTTTTTAATTCTTCAACATAATTTCCAGGAATCGATACTCTTTGAACACTCATTGAACATTTATCTTTTAATCCAGAATAACTAATTATTGAAGGAGGAATACCTAATGAGTAAGCAATCTGATTAATTGCTCCAAAAGTAACTTTATTGATCTTTACCAGATTGAATGTGGTAAAATGATCCTTATTCTCTAAATATGGAGAGCTTTGATAATCTTCTTTGATTTCTAATACCTTTCCATCTTCTGTTATTTCTTTTACAATAAAATCTTTATGATCATCTTTATATTTACCTCCAATACCTTTAATCTCTTGAGTTCCATATACTTCAATTCCAACAAATTGCTCAACTTCTTTTTTATTATTGGATTCAAAGTTATAATCAATATCTAACAAGCCTCAAAACCCTCTTTTTTACTATAATAATTTTAAATTTCCAGTAATTTTATCTATGCGATCTGATCTTACTGGTCCGATACCAAGGGCAGTTGTTGTTCCTGGATCAAGTTGGGTTAAACCAGCATCATTTATTAATTTACAATATATCCCTTCTTTTTCGACATCGTGATAAATCTTTTCTAGTTGTTCTAAACTTTTAGCTTTAAGTATTACTTTCTTCTGTCCTGTATTAATCCATGTTTTCCAAGAGTTGCTATCACGTATTCTCACAATATTTGAAGCTGAAACACTTGCATGACAAGCTTGGGCACATTTCTTTCCAGTACTCATCTTTAAATCAGTTCTAATTAATATAACTTGTTTATATTCATTCACTATTGTAACCCCAATTTAGGTAAGTGTGTAAAAAATTTATTTTTTTCTTTAAAACGATATATTTTACAAAAATTATCTCATTCCTTATCATTAAATAATGAGAAAATTTAAAAGAAAACTTATAATGTTAGGAGATTGTTAATTAAACAAATTCTATTCTAGTTACTTTTCCTGTTAATTCTAAGACTAAATCTTCTAATTCTTCCCGAGTGAATAATATTTTATCTTTTTCATCTTCCTTAATTACTGCTTTATATTCTACATCACCAGTTGCTAAGAAAATTTCATTTAATGAAATTAACTTACCGGGAGCAATCAAACTTTCTACAACAGATTGAGGATTATTTGTTTTTTCAACTAAAATTAATTGATCAATTTCGTAGACATCTTTTATCCAATTCAAAAGATCAGGGGTTAACCTAAGCTTATCTTTCTTGCCAACTATAAGAATTACAACATCTTCAAAATCAATTGCCTTATAAAAACTAACTTCGCTTAAATAATCATATTTCCCTTGATCTTCTAATTCCAGAAGATCTTTAGCCAAATCTAGTTCAAATGGAGTAATTTCACCCTCATCTAACTTTTCTTGACAACTTGTACAAAGAAAGCCAGAACGAATACAAGTTTCACAACCTAATAGATTTTTCACAGTTTATCACTCCAATATTATATTAATACAAATTGTTAATCCTAAATTTCTATAACATCACAGGTTATATCTCTTAAAAGCCTTTCTGCTGTTGCAGGGTCTGTTTTATAGGTATATAGCTTCTTTTTAGTGCGTAACTTTAATTTAACGATATCTTTTTTTCTTTTCACTCTACAATGAATCGCATAGTCTGATAGTTCCAAAAACTTATTTTCTGAAAAAATTTCTGATGGCATTAAACCTAGTCCAACTCGTTTATATGTTATTACATAAAAATTAAGTTAATAAATTAATTACAATCTATTAAAGATTCAATTTTAATTTTATTATTATAAGATATTTTTACCTTATTCTCCTAAAAGGTTTATTCTAATAAGGTGAAATTCAATTGAACTTAAACAAGTAGAAATTTCCATTGTTATTTTGTTTCTTTCATTTAATTATGAAAGATAATGGTTTTTTAATAAAAGGTTAAAAATTAAGGGGATATTTTTATAAATCCCTATAAAATTAATTGATTTTTTTAAAAATAAGAATTAAAAATCAGATTACATTTACTTACGAAGATCTCTCTTCTTCAATCTTAGATCTTTTGAGTGACATCTTCTACATTTTCTTGCTTTAATTGGATTTAAAGCTCCGCATCTTCTGCAGACTGATTTCATTAAAAGATGGTATCGAGCAATTCTCTTTTTTTCAGGGTCATCAAGTGGCATACTAAACACATTTATTATTATAATTTCTTAAAGTAATATCTTTTAAAACATTAGATAAAATTTAATTTTTTTGCTTTTTAAGATTCGATTTCTAATTTCTATTTAAATAAGTTCACGAGGAAATTATAGATGATTAATTTATTCTATATACTTTTAAGAATGCCTTTTTCAATAATTTTTAATGAATTCCTAAAATGATTTATAAACTTCATAAATATATTTATAATTAGGTGTTTTCATATTCATCTTTAAATCTTTATTCAAAAAAGTCATGAAATATGGAAAACCTTTGAAATAAAATTTATAGAAGAATTCTAATGTTATAAATCTTAATGTCAAAAAAGAATAATGTACTAGGTAGTTTTAATAATTTTATCCTGGAGAACATTGATGAATTAGTCTTTATTATCGATGAAGATTATTTAGTTGAATATATAAATAAAAATTCATCATTATCAGATATTTTAGGATTCCAAATGGAAGATTTGATGGGTAATTCTATTAGAGAATTGATGAATACTTCTAGTTTTATCAAATTAAAGGATTTCCTCAATAAAAAAATAAAAACTTTAAATAGTTCTATTAAAATAAAGTTGAAAAATAAATCAAATGAATTTATAGAATTTTATGTAAAATTTCAAAGATTTAAGGAAGAAGATGATAAAGGTAAAAGTTTATTAATATTTAAACCTATTCCAGAAAAGAGTAAGTTACAAAATTATTTAATGAAGCAAGAAAAAGATTTAAAAGATTTGACTAAACACATTCCCGAAATTAGATTTTGGAAATTATTTACACCTAAAGAATATGATGAAGCCCTTGAAAGTTCTTATGAAATGTTGAGTCAGGTAATGGAAAACATTCCTCAGCACATTTTATGGAAGGATAGTAATTAAATCGGGAAAGCCAGAGTTACATAAAATTGAGTTATGGAAGGATAAGATCGGAGAAAATATCATATTGGATACCAACAGAATCCCAATGCGAGATTCGAAGGGAAGAGTAGTTGGGATTTTAGTAACCTACGAAGATATCACTGAGAAATTAATTGCAGAGGAAAAACTTAAACAATCTGAAAAAAAGTATCGCCATTTAGTTGAAAGCTCTCCTTATGGAATTGCTTTAATTAATAAAAATGGAATTGTAATTGATTGTAATACTTCGATAAATAACTTTCTATCTGTACATGAAAAAAATGAATTAATTGGAAAATCCTATAAAGAAATATTTTCATTTGTAAAAAGAAACAAAAGTTTACTTCCACTATTAGAAGAAAAACTAAGGATTTTTACCGATCGCCAAAAGGAAATTTCATTCGAGTTTCAATTATACCAAACTAAAGGTAATAAAATCTGGGTTAGTCTATATGCTACAAACGTTAAATTTTATAATGAAAATTTGATTCAAGTCATTTTACAAGATATAACTGAAGAAAAATTATATGAAAATTTAATTAAGAAAATCAATAACAGCTTTTTGAATTTTACTACAGATATACGTCAAAATATCTCCTCTCTCTTAAGTTCAAGTGTAGAGCTACTCAATGGGAATCTTTCTCTTTATATTAACAAAATAAAAAATTACGATACTACAAAGTATATGGTGATTTCTCAAAAAGGATTTACAAATTATATCGATTCAAAAATTTTTAAAGAATTGTTATTATCAGAATTTTTTACTAAAGATAGAGAAAAAATCCAAACTAATCTCAATTTAGAGAAAAAGAAACATAAATTCTTGGATATCTTTTTTGAAGATCTGGAAATTAAGTCATGTATTTCCGAAGTGATAGGATCTCAAGAAGAATTAAATAGTTTAGTAGTT
>JARRLT010000151.1:10550-12367 GCA_037386725.1 Promethearchaeota archaeon | reverse complement strand
ATAAAAGGATTTACAGAATTGTTATTGACTATCCATAAAGATGAATTAAATGAAAATATTATCGAAATTTTGATGATGATAGAGAGGGGGAGTAATAGACTTGAAAAGCTAATTAATACAATTTTAAAAGCATCTAGATTAGAACAAAATGGGCAAACACTAAAAAAAGAAGATATTGAAATATCTGAATTAATCAAAGAGTGCATTTTAGAATTAAAGGGATTAATTATGATGAGAAAACACAATATTTCATTAAACATTCAACAAAATCTAAAGGTAAATGTCGACAGAAAAAAATTAAAGAAGCATTAGCTAATATTTTGTTAAACTCTATTAAATATACTCCTAAAGGAGGGGAAATTCGAATCGAGACGGAAGAAAAGGATAAAAATGTTCTAATTTCAGTGAAAGATAACGGAATTGGTTTTACTGAAAAAGAAAAATTATACCTATTTTCAAAATTTGGTAAGATAGAAAGGTATAATCAAGATTTGGATGTAATTATTGGGGGAGCGGGTTTAGGTCTATTTATTTCAAAAAGATTAATTGAACTCCATAATGGAAATATTTGGATGGAGTCTGATGGAAGAAATAAAGGGAGTATCTTTTACATTTCTGTTCCAAAATATTGAATTATAATTATAATTGAAATATTTCAAAATCTTATCATTTAATGATTTTAGAAAGGATATTTTGGTTGGAATTTATCATCTAAATTATTTAGTATTAAATCTTCTAAATCTTGCATTATTTGATGTATATCATAAGTTCCTTTTACTTCAATTCTGTAATTTTGATTAGGAACATTATCAACGTTACATCCAATATTAATAAGAGAAGTTTCTATCCAATAAGTTGGTTTATCAAAGGTTACTTGTAATATTAATTTTCGAAGATTTTTATTTAAAGTCTTTTTTTCATTCAATTCAATAGAAATCGTATCTTCTTTAAGATGATAATTAATTTTAAATAAATTTTCCCATTTTGCTAGATTTCTTAATAGGTCATTTATATAATTATTAATGTCGACGTAAGAATTGTTCATTTTGTTATTAGATACGTTTGATACACACATTATAAGATAATTTTTATATTTAAAATTTGATAATTATCTAATTTAATTCATAATAATTCAATCTAGATAATAACTGAGAAAATCAATTCTCATTAATTTAGTTATCTCTCCAATTTTAGAAATTATATATCTTTTCCTACACCAAGATATAATAGAATTGCCGCAGGAATAGTTAAAAAGAAGAATATTGGAGGCCATATTAATCTAAATATTGAAGAATTGTTATAAGAGAAAGAAAAATATTATATTGGGGAATCCAATTTGTATCTTCATTGATGATAATCCCTCCTGGAATTAGGAATAACAACCCACATAAAACACCATAAATAATAATACTAATTAAATAATTCTTAAGTTTGAAAAAAGGTTTAATTAACTGGAAAATAAATAAAGGTAAAAAAATGTATGCAAATAGTATAGAAAATGAGAGAATGATATAAATAAAATATAATAATAATTCGATCTTAAGGAAAGTTACAATTATAACATACAATATATTGAGAAGAAGACCAGTTCCCATTAGAATGTAAAAAAGACTTAAATTAATTGTAAAACGATTATGTTTTCTTTTCAGTAATTTGTAGGTTAATGTGAAAAATACAAAAGACAATATTGGTTGTATTATAAGTACTAAAAAATACCTTAATAAATTGTTTTGTTGAAAAATCATTATAATAATTTTTTATTATATAAAATAAGCTAATTAATATTTACATAATTCTATCTAAGTATTGTATTTTTT
>JARRLT010000151.1:9856-10518 GCA_037386725.1 Promethearchaeota archaeon | reverse complement strand
CGAAGGATAGAAGTGAAAATAATTTCAAATGTAATATAAGATGCCATTAAACGTATAATTGGAGCAATAGAAACTAAAGGTAGTTCACCGGAATACATTTTTTCTAAAACACCTTCTTCTCTACTATAAGTTTCTCTTAACCCCGGAAATTTCAATAAAAATTTTGAAATTTGCATTTTAATATTAGAAATTTGATCTTTTTCTTTCCTTAAAAGTTCTATAGGTTTATTATGAGTATCTAAACCATAAAATGATTCATAATCAATGCTTTGGGGAGTAAACCACCATGCACATAGGTAAGGGAAACCGAAGGATTCAATTAAAGGAATCTTCTCTTTAAAGCATTTTCTTGAAACTAAAATTGATGTGATAGGATCATCTAAAGTTAACGTAGCTACCTTAGTTTCCTTTAATATGGAATAAATATTGAATTTATTAACTTCATAATATTTTTTAATATTTGCTTGGGGATTAATTTCTTCTAAATGATTTTTTAGTACATCAACTTTAAACTTTCCAATGGTATGAATGGTACATAATTGTCGATTTATATTTGATGTTTCAAATTTATCATTATCACATATAACTATATTTTCGCATCCGGATCTAACTAGTTGTTCTGCTATAGAACCACCTAAACCCCCAATGCCAAAAATAGTTAT
>JARRLT010000151.1:0-9772 GCA_037386725.1 Promethearchaeota archaeon | reverse complement strand
AAAAATATGTATTCTATAAATATAAATCAATAACTTAACCTTTTTAAAAGTTATATTGTAATATCAAATGAGTCCGGCTGATTTTTCCTCCTAAATTCTTTAACGCAGCAATATTTACTTCATTATCACCGCCCACTGGACCATTCCAGCAGCGAATGCCTTTATCCCATAATAATGAGGAACTATAACCATACATTAGAAGAGTGATTCCTTTTCCTCTATGCTCGGGTTCAACAACCCAAGAGAACCCTACACAAGAATCATATATACCTTTTTCATTAGTACGAAAAGGATTTGGCAAATAAGAAATAGTTCCGATAATTTCGTCAGTTGGTTTATACCTAACGAAGCCAAGCATAAAAGGATATCCATACTTTAAGATAAACTCACCATAATTCTCAATTATCCCCTCAAGATTAGGGGTGATCCTTGCCGAACTCGGTAAATTATTAGTATGTAATTTCATAAAACTATTCTTATACTTTATAACCTCTTTTAGGTTTTTTGGATAAAAATATTCATAATCACTAAAATTATATTTCTTTAACTTTTTTGGATCAAGTAAAGGCATTGGATCAAAAAGAAACGTAAGCTCTTTATGTTTTAATTGAAAATTTTGATTAAAAAATGAATTTTGATATAATGGAGGATTTACAGGTTTTCCGATAAAAAGGGTGTCAGAACTTCCCTCAACCATAAATCCCCAACCAAAAATAATTACTGGAATATTTATCGGACCGATTATCTTTTTAAATCCGTTATTTTCAGCATACTTAATGATTTCATGGATTAAGAACTCAATTCCATTAATATTATGATTTAGAACACCAAAATAGCCAAAATATAAATTTTCATTATCAGGATTAAATAGGAGACAGTGACCAAGGAGATTTCCTTGCTTTTCTACAATCAAAGATTTTACACCAAAATATTCAAAATCTAAAAGAATATATTTCATAAATTGATTCCAAATTGGTATACTTGTTCCAATCTGAATATATTTTATTATTTCTTTTACATCTTTTAGAAGCCTTAATTTTAAATCGCTATACTTTAGCATAATAATCACATTATTTTCAATTTCTTAATTTGAAATATTCGTTAAGTTAATTAAGACAGTTTAATGTTTTGAGAAGCTTTTTAGTTTGTGGAAGTAAATGCAAATTTTCATTTATTTCTCCTTCAATTTTGATAAAAACAACACAATCTTCAAATAAGTTAATTTTTTTATTATAATTCCAACCAGGGATATATCCGTAAGGTCGAAAATCATATTCTAGAAATAATTTTTGATGATCAGGATTATATGAAGAAACAAAACACTGAAAATATCGGATCCTTTTTAACGCAATTATATCTTTTAGCTTGGAGAGAAAAAAATATAATTCTTCGAGATTATTGACTGAATATTTAGTGTTTTCTGCAGAATTATTCTCACGATTATAAGTAAACTGAAAATAGGACGTGGTATTTTTGAAATAAAGTTTTATTTTTTCATAAACATTAAACTTCATTTCGACTCTCTCAACGTATTTGGAATCTAGGCTCGAAATATCATATCTATTTACTTCAATTTTTGGATTTCTGATAATTGGTTTACCCAAACGATAGAATTTATTTGCAAATAAATAGCAATTTAAAACTTGTCTAATTACTTTAGGAGTTTTATTTGACCGAAACTGGTTAAGTAATTTTTTATCATAAATTACATGTAAAAATTCTGATTCATATTTACCATAAAAAAGATCTTTATTCGGAAAAAAGGCAATTGGTTTTAAACCAACTATTATTTGTCCAAGTTGTGCTTTATTATGAGCGGTTCTTGTTTCACTATACCATAGAAAGATCTTGTTCTTGTACATTCTCCATAAAACGATTAAACTACCAATAAATGGTTTAAGATTATTAGTTTTTCCCCAATATTTTTTATCAATTACATAACCAAATAAATAGGCCTTTTTATTTTCCAATTCTAAATAAAAACCCATAGTTCCGAATATTTCCCCTGATGTATCTTTATAAAGAAGCCAATTGTATTTCCTACTTTTTATAAGTTTTAATACTTCATCTGGATCTTGCATCTCTCGATAGGGATATTTCCCTTTATAAACAGAATTATAAAGATATGCTATTCTTCTTGCGTCTTTAGGTTTAGCCAGATAAAGATAACTTGGTTTTTCAGAATTATGTTTATAGAAAGATAATTCAAAATTAAGTTTAATTCCCTCCTCTAAGGAATAATCTTGGGATAAAAGATCCTCAAACTTTAATAAAAAATCATTAATTGTTTCTATAGATTTAACTATTGATTTGTTTATTGGCATTTTATTTTAGCCTACCTAATTTCTTTTGACTGGAAAATAAATTTAATGAAATTGAATATATTTTTCAATTTTATTTTATATTTTCTTTTTCAAATTTATATTTGTTATTTTCAGAAATATAAATTTTCAATTTAAAGGATCATTTAAATATAACTTTAATATCAAAACCTATAAATAGATTCGATGAAAATTTTAATTGAGAAAAAATAATTCCAATTAAAGTATGAATATTAAAAAATCTTCTCTTGTTGAAAAGATTGAAGAAGCTGAAGAGTTACTATTGAAACATAAAAATCTAAAAGCAGAAAGGTATTTAGATGAATTAATTAAAGAGGTGTCGACAAATCCAAGATTATGGCTTCTTCTAGGTATAGCTAACCGAAGAATCGGCAAAAAATAGAAAGCAATTGAGCATTTTAAAACTGCACTTGATCTTGATAGTACTATGATTGAAGCTTGGGGATTACTTACAATTACTTTGATAGATATAGACAAAATAGATGAGGCTAAAATGTATATTAAAAAAGCTGAGCAGTTAAATCCCTTAAATAAAAAGCTACGTTTTTATAGCAATAATTTAGTTGATATTTATCTGAGATTTGGTCCTTTTTTTGATATTATGGAGGATTCCGACAAAAAGAATTAGGATTCGATATGAATTTCTGAATCAATTTCCATACTCTTTTTAGCTGCATTTTCGAGTTTTTCACGTTAATTACGTGAAATGTATAGGTTTTTATATCTAAATTGTTATTAGTTTTCTAGGTATACGAATTTTTCACGGGAAGGTTGAGGAGACGTATGTATCTTAATTTTGAAAATATAGATATGTTAAAAGTTGATTTTGAAAATGAATTAACCTGGTTTGAAGAGGAATTCGATTTTCTTTTTGGAATGAAGTTTGAAGAATACTCTAAAGCAGATGTTATATTGGCAAATAAAATATTAGATGAATTATCAGAAACCATTAATAAGTATCCTGGAGAAGAGTTACTATTTTACTTGGTTTGTACTTTAAATAGAATAAAAGAGAATTATCCAAAATTAATATAGAATTTTTCTTAGAAAAGGTTCAATTCCAATTCCTAAGTGATTGAAAAATTCACATCTTATTATAGAAATTTAACATATTATATATTTGGATTTTAAATGGAGACTTTTTATAACTCTTAATCAAAAATTTAATATAATAATTATTAAAGATTGATATTAAATCGGATTACATTTAAATTTGAAGAATTAATCTATTTATTAGATCCCCTTGTCGTCACCTAAAGAAGCAGAAATGATCGCATTTGAATATCTAGAAAAAAATAGATATCAAAAAATCGAGTTAAAGACCATTTCAGATAAAATATTTAAGTGGGAAGTTCGACTATTCGCAGATTCTAAGGAGGTGTCTTTAGATATCACAAAACAAGGGGATGTAATTGGATTTTTCACCGTAGAATAATCTTTTAAATTAAAAAAACGGAATAAAATTCTATAATTATTAGAATTGACATTTTTTAACTATTTTAATTACATCCTTAATTTCTCTATAAAAAAGTGAAAGTTCTTAGTTCTATAGAGTGAAGAGGGCTTGATTTTTTGATGAATTTTCGAGATTTTTAATTTCTAATACAATAATTAATCCTATTAATCGAAAAAAGTGAATTTATATTATCATATTTACTTAAATTTATATATTGAAAAATAATCTTAATTTTTAATAGTGTTTATTATTTCCAATTAGATTATTTTTATAAAATTTAATTAGAGGGGAATTATGAATCAAGAAAATGAAGATAACAAAGATGAAACTCAGTTATCCCCAATAAAAAATATAGAAAAAGAGAAAATAGAGGAATTACGCAAAACTATAAAGGAACAAATGATACCCCAACAGGATAATTCAATTCAAGATTCTATTAAGAAAAGTCCTGAATTCAAGGAAGATCAGAACAGATTAATCACTAACAATATGATTTTTATAATTCCAAGTTGGGGTGAATTATTGGGATATCCTCATAAATTAGGTTTATATATGAACACCCAAGTTGCTAAAATTCAAACTGATTTTGTAATATTTTATAGTGGGGTAGAATGTGCACTCAAAACTAATTATGGACTTCTTTATTATCTGTTTGGATTGGGGTATTATTATACGAAATTTGAGTTATTACACACATCAGAACTTACAAGTGGAAAATATATTACTGATAGCAAAATACTCACTGGATTAATTCTATCTGATTTTGTTTATGATAAATTAGCTTCTTCAGAAAATTTGACTTTAGAAGATGATCCGGATGTTATTATTGCTAGAAATGTTATAAAAGTTCCAATAGACGTCGCTTATAAGGATCAGAATAAACAAACTCTTATTAAAGGGGCTGTAATGAGAAATATTTTCATCCCTTATAAGGATATAATTTTAGGTTTTATGGAAAAGATTCGAACTCTTGGAAACTTTAACTTAAACTTGAAAGGGCATCAAATATTAAGTACCCATCCTGATTATTATAATAAAATTTTAGTATCTGATAAAATGAATGCATATGATCCAGAAGGATATATGAATTCTACTGCAATTATAGATGAAATACGCTACACCTATTTCCCAAAGGCAAAATTATGGGGAAAAAGAATTAACTCAAAAAATGTCAATATTTTATTCTGCGGAGACTAAATTAAGTCAAATAAAAACCTGGCCAAATAAGTTCCCAAGATATAGAAAACAAGATGTAGAACTTATAGACACTCCCCAAAAGACGACATTTCCTCAATATATAGGAGACTTAACCTCAGATCTTAAGGGAGATAAAATTGCTTCTGAAATGACAAGACAGGAACCAAATAAAGAAAATGATTTTAAATTGAGATTTGAACAGTCAAAAAGAGTAAGCGAAAAAGTACTCCCTAATCCTCCCAAAGAAAACATAGAGAAGATTTTATTGTATGTGAAGCAAGTAGTGGAGGAAGATTTTGACGCACCTAACATTGGAAAAGCTCTGGGTCTTGCTCGTGATAATATTAAAAATATACATCCTGTTGAATATCATACCATTAAATGGGAATTAAGTAAATGGGCAAATTTATATGAAAAAAGAGAATCTTCCATTGGACTTTCACCCAAAGAAAGAAATGAATTATTAGAGGGAGTACAAAAATGGCTTAATAAATTTGAAGAAGAAAGATTAGAAAGAGAAAGACTAGAAAGGGAAGAAAGAGAGAGATTGGAGAGAGAAAGACTAGAAAGAGAGAGATTAGAACGTGAACGTATGGAGAAAGAGAGATTAGAAGAAGAACGCAAAAAACTTGAAGAAGAAAGAAAGGAAAGAGAACGTTTAAACCAGTTGAAAGAACAACAAGAGATCCTCAGAAAACAAAGAGAGCAAGAGAAATTAGAATTCGAACGTCAACAAAAACTAAAAAAAGAAAAAAAGCGCATCGAGGAGGAAAAGAAAAGACAAGAAGCCTTGGAAAGTGAAGCTCAAGAATCTTAAAATAGAGCGTAAAAAAGCAAAAGAAAGAGAGAAATTGAAAAAAATCAAATCTAAATTAGAATCAAATGAATAATTAATGCTTAATTTATAAAAAAGAGATATTATCTTTTTTACTAAGGGCAATCTAGAATTTTTAAGATTATGAATTATAATGATATTGTCTCATTCTTAAGATATTTAAATCTTGATTCTTAATTTTTGTGTATAATCTCCATCTTTTTACCTCTATAATAAACTAACAAACTCAAAACTGTAAAAATTACCCCAAAAACTGCCGTATTCGTAAGGAATGTAGGTAAAATTTCATTAGGTATGGAAATTTTAATATTTTCAGAAGAATTACCATAATTAATCCAAATAAGTTCTCCATATTTATCAAAACGACCTAGAAACGCATTTTGTTGTGCTACATCAAAGCTTTCTGTCTTTCCTGTGACATAAATGTTGTTAGAATCATCCACAATTACTCCCCTTCCCTCATCGTTAGCTTTACCACCCCATGTGGTATTCCAAATTAATGATCCAGCACTATTAAAACAAGTAAGAAATACATCCAATTCTCCAGCTCCAAAGCTCTCAGTATATCCTGTGACATATATTATACCAAAGTCATCTACCATGATATCCCATCCCTCATCATCAGCTTTACCGCCCCATGTGGTATTCCAAATTAACGATCCAGCACTATTAAAACAAGTAAGAAATAAATCATAATCCCCAACACCAAAACTAGTAGTTCTCCCAGTAACATAAATGTTATTGTATCTATCTATTGCTATATCAAGACCCCAATCATAATCATCACCTCCCCATGTAATATTCCACTGCTGAATACCTAAATTATCATATTTTACAAGAAGCATATCTCCTCTTTGGGTGTTGAAACCATAAGTAAATCCAGTCATATAAACATTCCCTGAATCATCTACTGCAACACCAGTTCCCGCTTCATGTTTATCACCACCCCAAGTCGTGTTCCATTGTTGAATCCCCATTTTATCATATTGAACTAGAAAAGCATCGTTTTCGTAAGGAATTTTTCCATCAGTGACTCCCGTGATATAAATCTTATTAAATCTATCAACCGCAATATCAAGTCCAAATGCCGATTTATATTCTCTAAAGGTAGTATTCCAAACCAATGATCCCAATCTGTTGAAACATAAAAGAAATGGATCCTCTGACCCTCCCCCAAAGCTCATAGTAACACCCGTGATATAAATATTATTCGAGTCATCCAATGCGATGGCATAAGCTTCATCTAAACTGTTCCCGCCCCAGAGAGCATCCCAAATTAAATTCCCAGAATTATCATATTGAGCAACAAACACATCACAAATTCCTGCACCAAAACTATACGTGCTTCCAGTTACGTATATCTTTCCTAAACTGTCCATCGCAACATCGATTCCAAAATCGTAATTAGGACCACCCCATGCTGTATTTAGATGATCTTTCCTGCCCGATGGAGTAGATTGTCGATTGGATTCTAAACCTTTGCGAATAAGAATAATTTTACTTCTTTCTAAATATCCTACAAATAAAAAGCCTATTATAAAAAAGAACACTAAAAAAACCAATACGAGTTTTTTAAATCTAATTCTAAATTTCCTTCTCTTAGAAATCAAGGCTGTAGATTATCTTTTAGATAAATTTTAGGAAGTAATATCTGTTTAAATAATAATCCCTAATATTACCATAGTGAATCTATATCTTTTATCTCTAATTTTGTCGTAGATTTGTGAAGGATAAAAATACAGATATAAGAAGAATAAAAGTTCAAAATCTTTTATTAAGCAGAAATGTTAATATCTTTATATATCAAATTTAATTATAAATCTTTAATTCAATATTCGATATTTTAAATAGAAATCTGTTAGAAATTGAATATCAGATGATTAAATATGGATGAAAAAGAACAACGTAAGCTTGAGCGTAAGATTTTTAGGACCTTTTTAAAAAGCAAAGAATTTTCAGATTTTGAAAAAGACTCCCTTAAAGTGTTAAAAAGTGCTCTCTTTGCAGCTTATAGTTTCTATAGAGAGGGATATTTCGAATATTTAATGGAGAATCAAGAACAACTCGATGCTATTATTAATAGTTTTAATCACGATAGTAAAATTGCAATTGAATCTCTACTAAAAGATGCTGAATATGTCAGTACACATAATTTTATAGATTTACTACAAAATCTGTTAAATAATCGAGAATCTATCATGAGGCACTTGGAAAGGGTAAATTCCTATAGATATCTTAAATTACACGCAAATCTTTATGAACAATCAGTTTTTGATTATCACCATGGCTTAATTTATTTACCTCAAGAAACTTTAAACGAGTTGAAGGGAAAGGATTTCATCGATTGTGGGGCATATATTGGGGATTCAGCATTGATTTTCGAAACATTCTATAATCCGAGGAAAGTTTATGCTTTTGAACCGGATCCTGAGAACTATAATTATATGGTAAAAACCATAGAGATAAATGATTTAAAAAAAGTAGAACCTCTTAATTTAGGGGTTGGTGATACCGAAGAAAAAGTAAATTTTTTCCATATGTCCTCTGCTTCGCATATAATTAGTGATAACAGTAATTCAAAAGTCCAAATTACTTCAATTGATAAATATATGGCTGGAAAGGATTTAAATGTAGGGCTCATTAAAATGGATGTTGAAGGATTTGAATTACAAGCGCTAAAGGGAGCTAAAAAAACGATTGAACAATTTAAACCCGTGCTATCTCTATCAATCTATCATAACGCAGAACAGTTCATCGATGTTATTAATTATGTCCAAAATTTAGATTTGGATTATCATATTATTAAATTAAATTTCTCTCTGCAGTATCTTATTAATATCTGAAAAGATGATGTAAGTAATCTACAAATAACAACTATAATCCAAACAATGGAACTTAAGAAGCCTTTATTTCAAAGTTTGCCTTATTTTCTGGTATGTTTATTATAAATCCAACCTCATTTCGGCGCAATGGTGGAGGAACAAAAGGATCACTATACTGCATCAAAAATGATTCATTGATTTGTTCATAATTATATTGTTTAAGAATCTCTAATAACTTTCGTTCGTATTTCTTTCTCTTTTTCTCTGTCATTCTTCCATAAAACCTAATTACTCCTGCATTCCATGCGGGTAAATCTTGAATTAAAATCTCATCATTTTTAGGCGTCGGAATGTCTTCCTCATTATATTTTTTAGGCAGGAAAAACATCATTTTAACAGGGTCTTTCTTACCCGACTCACTAACAACTGGGGCTGTCATTGCTATCTTCTCTTTTTCTCTGTTTTCCCCAAAAATGAACGATGCTAATTTTGAAAAGGCATTCCCATCTGTGGAATCCTCTGTAATAATAACCTTTGTAGGATAGTAATGGCGTATTTCTGCCTTATCGAAACGTTCGACAACTTTATATGCTGGTTGTTCCCAAATATGCGGAGAAATCAAACCCCAAGCAAACCAAATTCCTATGACTATGAATATCACAATTAAAGTTATAATTAAAATTGAAGTTAGTATCGCCATGTGGGAGATGAGTGTAGACGTTAATTAAATTGTATTTCTTATGGAATATTAATAAAAACTAAGGCTCGCCTATATTCTTTTTCTATTTTCCTGTAAAAATCAATTTACGGTCAATGACCGCGAAAAAAAGCAAATTAAACAATTCGCAAAAAAGGAAAATTACATTACCATTTCGGATTTTCTACGAAGGATTGTATTTGATTATATCCGCAGAGAAGAGAATCCCATCCATAACCCCCATGGATGTGATATCTCACAGAATTTAAAGAATTTAGAAAAAAATTAAATTAACCCATCAGTGGAGTACATTATTATTTATAGGCATTTTATAGTTATATTAAAATAAAAATTTATATTAATACTTCTTTTTAATATTTGGAAGGAAAATGGATGATTATTATGGTCCAAGAGTTAAATAAA
>JARRLT010000150.1:0-13760 GCA_037386725.1 Promethearchaeota archaeon | reverse complement strand
TATTTAAAATGGAATCTTTCAAGGTATCTAAGATATTAGATAAATCTGCCTTAGACATTGTGTTGAGTTTCATCTTTAAAGCATTAAAAATTCTTAATAGGGTTTGATGTATGTCAATATTATCCTCAGATACAAAGGTTTTTACTAATTCCTCTAAATTTATTTCTTCTTGTTCAAGAATATCAGTAATAATTGTCTCTTTTTGTTCTTGTTTTATGGGTTGTATTTTAGGTGTAGTTACTTTTTCGCTTAATTCAGAAGTTTCCATTATCTTTGGAGTTTCAATATCTTTCGGTGGCTCCATATTTTCAGATATCTTTATAAATTCTGATGTAATGACCTTTTCGGAAGTCTCCATATTTTTATATATGCTTTCAATTGGTTCAACTGGCATTGGTTGTTGTTTTATAGGTTCAAAATCAAATTCTTCCATTTTACTTCTAATTCTATTCAATAAATCGATCATTGCTAATTTTACATAAGGAAGATTAAGATCATTTGTTCCTGTCGCGAGGAGAATTACGTTAGGGGTTACACTATATACAAGGATATAGCCCTTATCCCCTTCTAAAATTAATTCTTGAAGATCACCATGTTCGATGCCTTTAGAAAAGTGTTGGAAAGTGTCTTTCATTGTGCATATTTCCCATAGTATTTCTTCAGGAATTTCGAATGGGATTGTTGATTCCATTACTTTGTTATTTATAACATCAATAAAATAACATCCATTTATATTCGTTATTTCTTCGAGTTCTACTAAATAATTCTTTAATACACTTAAATCACTCATTTATTTCAAACCTTAAATTTTAATTGTGTGTCTTTTAAATAATTCCTAATTGAAATTACTAAATTATTCGTACTAAAAGCAACTCCAAAAATGTCTGCCTCATCATCTACAATAGTAGTTAAAATGGCATTTGGCCCAGTATCTTGTATAATAACTCTTCCATATTCACTCCTCATCAATAATCTCTTTAAATTTCCCTTCTTAAAACTTTTACAAAGTTTTCTAAATGTCAATTTTACAGCAGCAGATAATGCTCCAACTAATATTGGATCTATTTTTTCATTCCATGTATCAGCAACAGGCACTCCAGAAGGAAAAGAGATCAAAATTTGCCCCTTCACATCACTTTGAGAATTAGTAAATTCCTCAATCATACTTATTAATTTTGAATATATTCTTTCTTCAAGCAAAGTTATCAGTTTCTGTATTTAATTTAAATCAATCAGAGAATACCGTAACTTTTTACCTTTTTATAAATGGTAAAAAACTTACTCTTTATTATATGGTAAAAGGATGAATTTAAAAATCTTCTCAATTTTATAGGAAAAATATCAAATGGAATAGTTGGAATTTTATATAGAACGTTTTAAAATTGATGAAAATATTTTTATCTCAAAAAAATATGATAAAATTTTAGCTGAGGGTTTATTTAAGATTTTTAGTAATAACATTTTAATTCATTCCTTAAAATTTATACTTGATGGAATTATTGGGGATTTACTAATTATTAATTAGGAGTATTCTCCTCTTAAATTTTAATCTTTATAAAGATCCTAAAGATTTATTAGAGTAGATTTCCATGTAGATATAAATAAAATAAAGAAGTAAGAGGAATGTAAAAAAAGATTTATATATATGATAAATATGAATGATAAAAGAAATAAAACCGTAGGTTTTAGAGTAACCTCCGAAGAAAAAATAATGATTAAACAAGCCGCAGAAGCGTTTCAAAAGACTGTTTCTGGATTCATTAGAGACATAATTTTAGGAATTTCTGGGGATGTAGTCAAAATAAGGTCATTAAATAATAATAATCTAAATTATAACAGTCCTATTTCATACAAACCTGTCAAGAAATTAAATCTACCGAAACCGCCGAGATCAAGTTCAATCCCACAAACACTTCAAAATGAATCTACTGCGGCTAGAAGAGTTTTAACTATTTTATTTAATTTAAAATTTATTTTATATAAAGATAATTAATAATTATCTCTTTATTACTTATTTTAAACATCAAATTTTAGTAGTTATAAAACAATTTCCTTAAGCTTATTTTAGATCTTCAACTAAACTAAGAAATTCAGGATATTTAATCGCTGTCCAGCTTTCAGCAAAACTCGCTCCAGCTGATCTTGAAAGTAATGAAACTTTCGCTGCTTCTTTTTCATCTTGAGCTTCAAAAATATCTAAGAAATCGTAAGGACCTAAAATCGCATAATGAGAAATCCATTTAATTCCAGGTATCTTTTCTTTAACGAGTTTTAAAAATTTTTCTCCTTGTTCTTTTCTTCTTTCGACTAAATCAGGATTTTGAAGTTTAGTTGCTAGTATATAAATTGGCGACATAAATCTAATGATCCCAAACAAACATAAAAATATTTGGTTACAAACTACTCCATTTTTAATCCAAATATTGTCATTATAAAATTGGTTATTCCTAAAAAAATAATAATAATAAAAATAAAAATAAAATTGAAATAATAAAATTCTTAACCAGTTGGTGAAAATACCCCTGCAAATACCAACCATGCTAATAAAGTTTTAGATACAAGGCTTAGTATTTGGTAGACTCTCTCTCCATAAAGATAATCCTTCCATTTCCATACAGCCTTATATTGAAGAATCATATTAATAGCAAACGTATTAAAGAAAAATAATTCAACAATATAAATCCAGTATACAAAAATTGGAACCTCACCACCAGTCACTCCTGTATTTATGAAATAAGCAGTGATCACTATCCAAGGTATAGCTCCAGCAACCACACCTAAGTAATATGGGGTCCATTTAATTTTATCTCCTGCTTTTCGAGTATAAACATTATAAAGTTCCATCATAAGACCAAACATATTCATTAATCCATTAAGTACGAAAATCATAAAAAGCGCCCAGAAACTTCGAACTCCAAAGAAAATAGCAATTAATACAATCATAACAGAACTTGAAAATGCATACTCGAACCATCGAATTTTATTAATTCCTTTTTTTAAATCTTGATTATACATTTTATTAAGTGGGTAAGCAATTAAAAAGTGTGCTAACGCAGACATTAATAAAAATGAACCAACAAATGCTCCCAGTGTTTGAAAAGTGAATAAGATTTCAGGATTTGGTCCTATTACGGGAGGAGGTCCTAGTTGAAATTCTAAATAAAATGTATAAATATCTGCCGAAAATTGCAAAAATGGTAAAAATCCAAAGATAACCATAAATGTTCCTTGAATTAAATGCAAGATCATCATATTTCTGTTGAATTTTTTTAATGCTTCAAATGAAATTGATGATTTTGGAATTAACCATTCAGAATTTTCATATTCATTGGATTCCATGGGATTTATTTTTGAAACAAAGAATTTATGCTATTTGATGATATTATAAAAATTAAAGAAAAATAAAGTAAAATTAATAAAATGTTTATTCTGTTAAATAAATTTAACCAGAAACTGATAAATCTTTAAAGACAATCGAAGGAACTTTTCCATGTGGTGTTATTTCGGTTTCATTTCCAATCGAAAAGATTTGATTGTAAATTTCATATAAATTACCCGCTATACTAACGGGTTGCAAAGGTTTTTGGATCTCACCCTTATTGATCAAATAACAATTTGGTGCTACAATAGAAAAATCTCCAGAAATAACATCACTATGTCCCATCCCCAATAGCATATCTGTTACTAAGATTCCATCATTAAGTTCGCTTATAAGAAAATTTAAATCTTTAGATGAAGGAGGAACAGAAACTGTATTTAAAGAGATGCTTGGTATTGATTCATATGTTTGAGGTCCTCTTCTATTTGCATTTCCTGTATTTTTGATATCGTAAATATTGCTATAATAATTATCAAAAATAAAATTTTTTAAAATACCATTCTCGATGATTTTTGTTGAGCTGCGGGGAAATCCTTCATCATCTATGGCAACCATGTTTGGATCATCAAATAACTGCCCATCATCGGAAATATTTAACATAGAAACACCAACTTTAGCCTCTAATTGATCAGCAAACTTAGTTCTTTTTTCAACTACACTTTGACCATTAATGCTATTTACAAGAGCTGTACTTATTAAACTACTACTTGTTTTATTGTCAAATATAACAGGTAATTTTTCAGTACGACTTAAATGTTTTGCTTTTAATAACTCAATTGACTTTTTTGCTGTTTTTATTCCGATATCTTTTAAATCTGGTACAGATCTTCCAATTTTTGTAGATACTGCCGTTTTTGTTTTATTATTTTCGGTAGCTATAAGAAAAAACTCAGTAGATCCGAAAGTACTTTTACTTGATTTCACTATATCTTCAGTATTACTAATTGCAAAGGCACCATAACCTATTGAAACCATCCCTTCGATTGAAGTAATTCTACCATCATAATTTTTAGCATCTTTGAAAATTTTGCTTGTATTTCTTAATAATTCATCACTTTCGATTTCAAATACAGAGGATTCAATCTTTCCTTCTTTTCCTTTATTTTTATTATTTACAAAATTTTGCCAATTTTTATCTTTATTTGGTAAAGATTTTGAAACTTTAAAAGCTGATTTGATAGCATAATTTACTGCTGATTCATCTATTCCGGATGCGGATGAGAAACCCACTTTCCCTTCATTTATACATCTACATCCAACGCCAATATTTCCCCCTTGACTTCCATCAATGATTTTCCCTTTTACTTTTATGTTTAATGAATAAGAGTTGGTAATATATACTTCTAATGCATCCGCACCCAAAGATTTTCCAAATTTTACCCCTCTTTCTGCCCTTGAACATAAATCTGATTCCCAATCTTCAAAATCTAAGCGCATTTTTAACTTTCACCTCCAAATCGAACATTGTCTATTAACAATTTTGGGCCACCTAATCCAACTGGAAGAGGAAATTGTCCATCCTTACCACATCCTCCGAAGTATCCCGAAGACATTTTGAGATCTTTTGTTGCTCCTCGTACATTTTTTAGTAATTCAAGAATATTTCCTGATAATGTAACATCCTTTAGGGGATATTTTTTCTCTCCATTCTCAACCCAATAACCTCGGTTAGCTTGAAAAATAAAAGACCCGTCTAATTCTACTTGACCGCCTGATGATCGAATAGCATAAATCCCATTATTTAATTCTTCTAATGCTTCCTCTTCAGATAAATTTCCAGGGGCAAAATAAGTATTTTTCATCCTCGGTATTGGGGGAAATGTATAATTTACTGCTCGAGCATTACCGGTAGGTTCTGCTTTAAAAAAGCTTGCAGTTGCTCGAGAATGAAGAAATTCCTTTAAAGTCCCCATATCCATAAGAGTTGTTTTTTTGGTTTTAATTCCTTGATCATCATAAGGTAACCAAAATGGACGTATGTCTTTGCTTACTGGAATGACTCCCTCATCAATTATTGTCACTTCATCAGAACCTAATCTTTCATTTAGTTTATTATGAATTGGGCTTGCTTTTGATATAACAAAATCTCCCTCTGTTAGATGACCGAAGCTTTCATGCGCTAACACTCCTGCTAATAAGTTCTCACATAAGGCAGAGAATTTACCAGCTGGGGCTGCTTTTGCGTCTAATTTTTCTTTAGCCCATAAAGCTGCATTTTTTCCTATATTTTCGGGAGTGCAGTCGTCTTGTTTGATATATTCTAATCCTAAGGATCCGGAAATTGAATCACTAGCAGTGAGTAAATTACTTTGGGCATTTTTACTCGTAACAAAAGTTCTTAAATCAAGGATATACGGATACCAATGAATTTTTCTCCCTTCTGAATTCACAAAAAGTTTTTCCCCCGAAACATCAGCATAATATAATCGTAAAGAAGCAATATTTTCTCCAAATTCTTTTGCAGATTTTTCCATACGTTCTACAAGTTTCATTTTATAATCCAAATCCTCTTCCCAAGCGGGTTCCTTTATGGATGGGTTTAATATAACCATTGGGGCTGATCTTTCTTTTGGGAATTCTGTTTTAATACCTGTTACATCCGAACTTGCTTTTGCTATATTAAAAGCATTTTCTGCGCATTCTAGTAACTTATCCGCAGTTAGATCTGCTGAAAAAGCATATCCAGTTGCACCTTTATAGTAGATATTGAATCCAGCTCCAGCTCTTCTTATTTTCTTACATTCTTCAATTCTTTCATTCTCTTTAATGATGGTTTGAATATTTAATTCATCGTATCGAGCTTCAACAAAATCAGCACCAAGCTTTTCTACCTTATCGATAATAGATCGTAATTTATCTAACATAAGAAGTCATTTTTAAATTAAATTATAATAATAAAGATATAGATCTTAATTAAAAATAAAACCTTTTGTTCAATTAGCAAATCTAATATTCCACGAAAGTTTAGAGATTATGAATAGATGTTATTATTGCGGAGTAAATATTAGCCAGATTCCTTATAGATGTAGTTATTGTGGTATGTATTTTTGTTCAGATCATAGACTTCCAGAAAACCATAAATGTAATTTTGAATTGAAATACATAAAATCACCACTTAGATACGAAGATGCATTGGATTTTAATGCAAAAGATTTGACCGTTGCCGATATTTATCATTTAGTCACAAATAATAAAATGGAAAGATCCAAAGCAATAGAGATCTTAGGATATTTTATTGAAAAAGAAAATGATTTCAACGTAAAATTTAATAGTATCTCTGCTTTTAAGGTTTTAGATTTAAAAAGTCCAGAAGTGTTTAAAATTCTTGAAAACTGTATTCTTAGTGAAAATAATCCTGAGTTAAAAAAAGTTGCTGTTTCTATTATCAAGCATTTATTCCCAAGAAAAAGTCAGAATATAGTAGATTGGTTTAAAAGAAATAAAATTAAATAATGGCGTTTTGGAGTTGAGAAAAGCTTGAAGATCTCGAATAATCATTTTTCAGTTTTTAAAGAGCAGGAAAATCTCTATATAATTAAAGAAAATATCTCGTTAGTTCATGATGCTTATCGAAACGATCCTCTTAATATATATTTAATCTTAGGGACTGATAAAGCCCTTCTTGTGGATACTGGGTGTGGGTTATACCCTTTAAGACCCATAATTGACGGATTAAGAAAAGATCGTGAATTAATTGTTCTTAATACTCATTTTCATTGGGATCATGTTTTAGGTAATAGAGAGTTTGAAGAAGTTAAAATTCATACGAAGGAGATAGATATAGTATCATATCCTTATGACATTTCTTTCTTTAAAAGTTCTACAAAAGATGAAGTAAAAAAATATGAGAAATACAACTATTTAATTCCTCCGGCAAAGAATGTATCTGGTTTAAAGGATGGTGATATTTTAAATCTCGGCGGATCTAATGTTGAAGTAATCCATACGTTGAAGTAATCCATACCCCAGGTCATTCTCCAGGATCCATATGCTTATTAACAAGTACAGGAGAATTACTTACGAGTGATATTGCTTATTATGGAGATATTTTTTTGCCAAATAGAAATCAATTTTCAATTGTTCTTGAATCTATATCGAAATTAATAAAAGTATGTAGAAAAAATAATCCAATTATAGTTTATCCCTCTCATTGTCAAACTCCTTGTAGTAGTGATCTATTAATAAGACTTAAAAATGGAATAGAAAACATAGAGGATTTATGGGATTTTCGTCGCTATTCCGATTTCTTCACTGCTTGGGAGATCAAAAAAGAAGTACAATTTTGTAAAATTCATTTTTGAATATTATTGGGAGCTGAATCAGTTTCTTCAAGTTTTTTAGCTCTGCTTTCTAATAACTTACGTGCGTCTTCGTGATCTTTTGGATAAGTAAAATATACAAATGTATAAAGAATTAAACAGATAATCCATGGAATTATTGACATTAGGAACATTCCATTTGCAAGAGCATGCATATTAGTGATTCGCAAAGGAGAATTAACTGGTAAATCACTGACAACTGTGCCTGAAGGTGGGGTTATAAATCCAAAAATTGCAGCAACCACACTTACAAATATATACCCTAAAGCTCCAAATGATCCTTCAAAGAGCCTATCTATTGAAAAGGCAGAACTTCTTACTTCAGGAGTAAAAATTTCACTAAAAATAGGATTATTGCATCCACCAGCTGGCCAAGAAATTGCAAATCCGGTAAGACTACCTAATATACAATATAAAAATAAAGAACTCGTAGTCATGGGAATAACGAAAAAGATGATAGCTGTCATTGGAATCCCAATAAATACTGATATCTGGGCAATCATAATACGACCTCTCATTTTATTCCATTTTGCTACTTTATCACCAAGCCATCCGCCAAAAAGATTACCTATAGCTGCACCGACTGCAATTAATGCAAACATAATTCCAGCTATAAAGTTAGGAAATTTAATATACTCAAACCAAGTAACCATAAAAAAGATTAAACCACTCCATGGAATACTTCCAGCCGTTCCTTGAAGAAATATCAAAACAAAAGTTCTTTTTTTGAAAATCTTTATTAAATCCCTACCTTGAATTTTATACCTTTCTGCTTTTTTCTCAGTAATTATGTCTCTTAATTCAGGTTCCATCTCGCCTCTAACGGGATCTTTTAAAAAAATTAACACTAAAATCCCCACTACTATACTAACCATTCCCCACCCTAGAAAAACAACTCTCCATGAAACAAAAGAAACTAATGCTGTAGCAAAGAGGACTCCAATAACAGAACCTAAAACTCCCGTAAGTCCAAACCATCCAAATGCTCGACCTCTAGTTTTCGGTGAAAAATAATCTGCAATGAGTGATTGTGCTGTTGGGACTATAACAGCAAGTCCTATGCCAGTTAATGCTCTATAGACAAAAATATCTATATAACTAAAGGTAACTGATATTAAAATAGTGAATAGAGCCCAAATAAAGCAACCAGCAGCGAGTACTCGTTTTCTTGAATGTCTATCACTCCACCACCCCCAAAGGGGAGTTGATACAGATTGAAGAATTGCTCTTACTCCTGATAGAGTTCCAAGTCCAATTACACTAGTACCTAGTGAACTTTGAATCTGAGGGAGAACAGAGGAGAATAGGTTTTGATCCGCATTATCGATAATATTTGCTAAGTTAATTGTTGCTTGAGTTCCGCGTCGTCCCGGAATTTTTACTTTATCTTGTTTGATTTTACTTTTACTTTTTTGTCTCAAAATCTTTTTACCTAATTTAATGTATTAATTAGTAAAACTAATTTATTATTATTTAATAATAAGCAGTATTAAATTTTTGCATCATTATTAATCCTTGAGATCTCCTCATAACATCATTAAGTTATTTAGTTGATTTGTTAGAAAGTTTTCTCGGTAAAAATATAAAATATCAATATTTCGCTTTATATCCATATTTTAATCTTGGGTTATTGACGTAGCCCAGAAACGTAAAATCTTTGTTGAAAGGAGGTTAAAAACATTCTCATAGGTTTTAAAAATCTTTTCAATTTGAAAATTCCTAAAAATTAATGTTAATATCCAGTCTTGAATAAATTTTTAAAATGTAATATTTTCTTTTTTATCAAATAATAAGTCATGATTATGGGATTTCGAAATGAGTAATTTTGAATTTAAAACAATTGAAGATGTTAGGAAAAAATGTGAGAATGTGTCTGAAAGAGAAACTATTAAGAATCTAACGAAAAAATATGATTCAAAAGAGATTATAGAAGTAATTAATCTTCTGTCCGACTTAAAAGGGATTGACCTCCCAATCGAGTTAGAGAATTTACAAGAGTTTCAAAATAGTATTGGGGCTGGATTTCATGGTTTTGTTCCAGATACTTACAATAAAGACTTAAATATAAATCCAATATATGAATTTAATTCAATTTTAGAAAATGCAAAAATCCTTTTGAAAAGGAAATCTGAAATTAAAACTCAATTCTCACATACAGATTTTCCTTTAGAGTTCTGGTCAGAAAAGCCAACATTAGAAGAGGAAAGTATAAATAATAACATAATTTCTAAGATCAACGTAAATATTGATTATAGGGCTATAGAAATTCTTTTAAAAATCTTAAAAAATAAATCTAATTCTCAAGAATTAATAGATAAAATGGTTAAACTTGACTCTATAACTGAAATGTTAAAACATAGAAAAGATCTTGGCTTTATACCAGAACCAATGATGGACCAAAATGGCTTAAAATCACTATTAAATAAAATTGCTGAGGATTTCCCTATTAATAAGTTATGGTGCTGGTTAAATCCTTGGAATTTCTTTAATATCGCGGACTATGAAACGAATTTTGAAGATTTTGAAATTCTCATAAATTATTTAAGTGCAAATCTTGAGAAAATCACATCATTTGTACGTATGAAATTAGAAAAATTCGTTCCAGACACTTTAAATATTTCTGAAACTTTTGCTATTACTTTTGAATGGGGTATTCGAGGATGGGTTACCGATAAGATGTCTGGGTGTAATTTAGAATTTTTCAAAGATGATATTGAAGGGCTTATTAGGACAATTACACATGAATTATATCATAGAATTCAATTAAAAGTATTTCAAGATCTTTTAAATATCAAAGATGTAGATAACATCGAAGATTTAATCATTAAGAGAGAAATTGGAACAAAGAAGGATAATAAATTTTACGAAGCTTTAGCTTATATCTTTGCTGAAGGCACTGCAACTTTTGTGAGTGGAATGGGAGGAAAAATGATTGAATTAAATAATATTAAAGAAGGTTTTAATTTACTAAACTCCATTTATAATAAAATTTATGACGAAGACGATTTAGAAAAAGTAGAAGAACTAATAAACAAGGGAATGATCTCAAATGGTCCTTTTTATTCAGTAGGATATTATATGTCAAAAATGGTGGTAGATAATTTTGGAAAGAACGGAAGATATCCTGAATTAATCAAGGGAGTACTTTATTTCTTTAGATTATACATTTCCCTATTTGAGGAACCCAAGTTAATTCAACCGAAATTCAAATTAAATGATCGAATACAAAAAACCATATTAAAATTTCATAATAACTTAAATTAATTCCTTTCTTTTTCAAACTATTAATTTAAACTCTGAATCAGCTTTTTATCTAATCAGATTATAAGCTAAAAGAAATAGTCATTCTTAGTTTTTCCAAAAAGCAAACAAACTTTAATTTTATATATAAAAGCTAAGAAAAATTAATAAGGTTAAAAGTTGAAGATGGGGTTTAAAGAAACCATAGTATAATAAGAAGTATGAATATTTATAAAGAGGATGTTCTAAAAGCTAAAGAAAGGTTTAAAGTTTGGTGGGATCATGAAATCCTAGATCGTCCTTGTATCTCATATTTTCGTCCAAAACCGGATGAATATTTCAAGGGAATCTATGATTTATGGTATTTAGCTAAACATTGGGATGATTTTGAAGGAGTAGTAAATGATTATGAAGAGAAATCTAAAGCCTTATATTTTGGCGCTGAAACCATTCCATGGTTTTGGCCGAATTATGGGCCAGGAATTATGGCTGCCATATTTGGTGTAACACCTAAATTTGAATCTCAAACTGTTTGGTTTAGAAAACCTGTCTCCCTTGAGAAGATTGTAAATGTATTAGAAGGAGCTAAATTAAATAGAAATAATGAATGGTACGATAGATTATTAAATATAACCGAATTTGCAGCTAAAAAACTTGGTCAAAATTTTTCCATTGCATTAACAGATCTTGGAGGAATTTTAGATATTTAATCCTCATTTTTAGGACCTACTAATCTCATATTGACAATGAAGAGAAATCCTTCGATTATTGAAGGTTGCCGATCTATTATTTTGGAGAAAACTTTAAAAGTATATGATAAACTCCAAACAATTATAGAAAAATATTCTGATGGGTGCAATAGTTGTATTCCTTTATGGTGTCATAAGAGATATTATCCCATTCAATACGATTTTGCTGCAATGCTCTCTCCAAAATATTTTGAAAGATTTACATTACCTGATATAAAAACTCAATTAGAATCCTTAGATTACTCCATATATCATATGGATGGACCACGACAAATTCCACATTTAGATTCAATACTATCCATATCTTCACTTATTGGTATTCAATGGGTTCCTGGAGCAGGCGCTGAACCCGCAGATAATGAACGATGGATGAGTTTCTATAAAAAGATTCAAGAAAGTGGAAAAAATTTGATTGTAGATAATCCTCTTGAGGTACTTCAGAGTGCCTCAAAATAATATAAAAAGTTAAATCCGAAAAGATTATTTATGATATTAGCATTTTTATCAGAAATCCAAGCAAGGTATTTTCTCCCAGATTTTCTCGATGGGAATTATGGAGAAGGAGATTTTAAAAAATTTCGGCGTCAAGTGAGAAAGAATGGAAGAAGTTAAAGTATTTATTTTCTTTTATTATTTAACTTTCAGCTTTAAAAATTAGCTTAACATGATGATCTTATTAGTACTATAGCATATTTTTCATTCAGCGAGTGGTATTAATATTACAAATCGAGTTTTTTTAACTCATCACTTATCCCTCTCCCATTATCAGCCACTTCTATTCGCGCGTAATCTGTATCATTTTTACTTGTCTTACTTACTCGAATCCACAATTTTTTTCTTGAACTATCATTATATTTAATCCCATTAATCATTAGATTTTCCAAAACATCTTCTAATAAATTTGAGGCTCTAACTGGAATACCTTGTTTATAAGCACTAATTTTAAATGTAACATTTTCATTCTTAAATGCGTCTTCAATATATTTTTTTGCCGATTCAATAACTGAAGTAAGATCTCTAGTATAGACATTTTCCAAGGAATTTTCTATTATAGATAATTTTTGGACATTATCAATTAATTTATGACCTCT
This sequence comes from Promethearchaeota archaeon, assembly GCA_037386725.1. Lineage (GTDB taxonomy): Archaea > Asgardarchaeota > Lokiarchaeia > Sigyniarchaeales > SOKP01 > JARRLT01. Next base: position 982 of record JARRLT010000150.1, on the reverse strand, counting down.
ATTGACTTGATTTTGAGTCCTATGCAATGAATCTAAAATTATTTTACTTTCCTCTTCTGTTTGATTTTCATATTTATCTATCGATAATTCCATCGAACTCGAAATAACTTGAAGGATATTTCTCATATCATGAGTAAATAGGTCTTCATAAAATTTTAATTGATTAAAAGCATCCCGAAATTTTGTTTCAGACTTTCTTAGAGATTGTTCAATTTTCTTTCTCTCAGTGATATCCATAAATGTAAGAACTACTCCATCTATAAATTTGCTTTCAGTTCTATAAGGGTTAATTCTCAACCTATACCATAATTCGTTTTCTATTTGAACATCCTTCTCGATGGGTATGAAATTATCTAAGACTTTTTTAGCTTCCTCAATAATATTTATATTTTTTAGATTTGAGGATATATCTCTCAAAGGACGTCCTTCATCTGTTTCAATTATACTAAAAATTTTATTAATTGACTCAGTAAATTTTCTTATCTTCAAATCCTTATCTAAGAATAACGTCCCAATCTCAGTGCTTTGAATTAAATTTCTAAGATCATCGTTAGTATTGGACAATTCATCGATCTTTGCTTCTAATTCATTATTTACTGTAACTAATTCCTCATTTATAGACTGAAGTTCTTCCTTAGAAGTTTGTAATTCCTCATTTGTACTCTTTAATTCTTCGTTTGCTGAGAGATATTCTTCATTAGTGGATTTTAATTCTTCATTTATTGTTTCGCATTCCTCAATTGTTGTATTTAATTGAGATCTTGTGGATTTTAATTCATGTTCTAACTGTTCTGTCCTTATTTCATCCACGTTTCTAAGATTCTCCCCGGAGGAACTGTTATAGGTTATCCCTTCTGATTTAATCGATCCATGCTCAAAAAACATTAGATATAAATCTTCTCCATTTTCGATATCTAAAGCTGGTTGTACTCTTAGATTAAAAATCAATTCTTTGTCATTTATAGAAAATCTAATGTTTTTA
>JARRLT010000149.1:0-4984 GCA_037386725.1 Promethearchaeota archaeon | reverse complement strand
TTTTTTGTCTGATCTGTATTTTTAATCCTTTTTTTATCAATCTTCTGTTTTTCTAAATCATCTATTTTAGTGATAAGTGACTTGTCATATTCGCTTTCAAAATCATCTGGAAGTTTATCATTATCCTCTTCATCGTTATAATAGTCCATTGTTATTCCTCATTTCTAAGAATTATATTTGTCTGAGATCCAAAAAAGTATTGAAAACGTTTTGTAATTTTTTGATTACTTTCACTCTTTAAAATTACCTTGTTTTTCAAAATTTGGTCAACTACATAACGTTCAGTACCAATTACAACAATATTCCCTTTATCAACGGGTAGAAATTTGAGTACTGATTTTAAACGGTAAATATTTTTTCCTCGCTGGATGTCTCTACCAACTAATTTCTTGGATCTCTTCATATAAAAATTGTATTTACTTCTTAAATAAGAGATTAAATAATTTAATAATTGGTTTGTACTTAAATAGAGATCAAGACCATTTTTTTGGTCTACCAATTTTGAAATATATTGTTTAGGATCTTCTTGATGCAGATTCTCCATATATACTTGTATATCGTCCATGATCTCTTTTAGATTGTCAAAATAAGACTCATCTTTAACTCTCAATTGAAGTATAGAGACATAATGCATCCCTCCTCTTATATTTGCACAATTTTCGCAAAGATCGTAATGAATATTAATGTTCATAGATTCTTTATGAACAATTCTAGGATCAGAAAGACTTGCTCCTATTATTTCAACTTCTAAATGATCTAATAGATCTTTTGAAGTAAATCCAAAATTATCTTTATTGAAAGAAAATTCAAATTCTATATCTTCATAATTATTAAAATGTTCTAAAAGAAATGTATGTACCGCGGATTGGATTATATCTAAAATGTCATCATTTTCAGGTCTAATCCATTCATTACTTTTTGAATATGAGAAACAATCTGAGCAAACCTTAAAATTAAAACTTTCAGGTAACTCAAAAAGAGGGTTCTCCTTTATATAACATTCTAAACATGTACTAAAATTTGGAGCATTTTTATCTAATGCTTTCCCGCATATCATACAAAATTTATTCGGCATTAAAACATCATCTTAATGGCCATCGGTACTCCATTAATATATCTTACTCCCTCTTGGGGAAGAATATTTTTGCTTATAGCTTTCTCGATAATCTTTTTACCAACTATATTAAAATAAGATGCTGTTTCTAGAACTTTTATTGCTTCATCTAAAGGTACTAATTCTCCTTCAAAAAATGTACTTGAGATCTCAATTCTTAAATTTCCTTCCTTAAACACTTTATTTAAAAGCTTTTCATCGCAACACGCGATGGTTTCAATTTCATTTCTACAATGAATTTTTAAGTAAACGTTCATATTCTATTTATTCTTTTATTTCTTTTCTTGCTCCGCAGGCAGTACACTTTAAAAACAGTTTCTTTCCCTCTTTTTTCATCTTAGTGTCAGGCTTTCCACAGATATCACAAAATACGTAATTATCAGCATATTCTTCAATTAATTTATCAAGAAAATCTTTTTTATATCGACTTTTAAGAAATAATTGACTCCCTCTGATTTCTCCCATTGTACCAGCATTTTTCAAAAAGTTTCCCATAAAATGCTTTTTAGTTCTATTTAATGTATGTAATATTTTAACAAAATTTGTAATGTACGTATTTTTTCCTTCATAGCGAAGTTTAACACCAGGTATCTGAAATCTACTAGACTGTTTCACATTTTCGGGAATTTTATCAAAAGCTTTATTTAGGAGATTTTCATAATCATCAATGTCCATTTTCTTCTCCACATCTTTTCTTTTGTATTGAAAAAAGAACAATCAAAAAAGAATTTTATTATTATTTGAAAATTTGTATTAAAATACATTGATTAAATTTTGGAAAAAACTATCGGACTCCACTGTGTTAATTTAAATTGGAAGATTGAATTTCTGACTTCCTCTAAAATTTAGAAGTAACTATCTCTTATGATACGATAAATTTCTTAAAGAGATTTCTTAAAGAGGTACTCTACATTAAAAATTCTAATATGTCTGATAAACACCATTTTCAGATTGGTAAATCTTAGACTTTATCTCTAACTTTTGGAGTATTTCTTTTAATTCTTTTTCTGATAAATCAATTAAAGATTTGAGCCTATTCAAGTCTATACCTTCTTCACTCGAACTATTTTCTTTTATAATGTTAATAATTTGTTGTTCCACCTTATCTTCTTCTTCAATAGTTTCTTCCTCATCAAATAGATCATCTAGATCAAATTCATCAGGAATATTATCTATTTGTTCTGATTCATACTCTGGAATTTCATAAATATCTCCCATCTTAACTCTTTTTATAATCTCTGCATCTAAAAGTAATTTAAAATTTGGGTCTTCGACTTCTTTCAATATTTCTGGGGAAATTGAAACGAAACCTTTCCAATTTCGAGTTAAACCTGTTATATCTACTATAACTCCTTTTTTTAAATCTTTATAATCTTCTGGGTCTGCTCTCCATAATGTTGCCCTTATCATTCCCGTTCCATCATCTAAATCAAATTCTATTCTCATATTGGAATTTTCATCTTCATCCATAAATTCAGAAGACTCCGTCATTTCACTATTCAAAATTTCTCTCTTCTCTAGAATGGTAGCAATTAATCTAACTCTTTTTACTTTTCCAAAAATTGTAAAATGAGATTTATCTTCTTCATTATATTTAGATTCAAGTAAATGTTTAATCCAACATCGCACAGCAGGGAATCTTTTATATGTTTCGCTCATGATTAATTTATCAAAATTCTTTATAATAATTATAAATGCATTAAAATCAATAAAATTACCATATAATATAGAAAATAATATTGTGAACTTAATAATTCGTTGTTTGTGTAAAATGAAAATGGTAGCGGGGGTTCGATTTGAACGAACGACCTCAGGGTTATGAGCCCTGCGGCATAAACCAGGCTAGCCCACCCCGCTTCCAATTATTTTTAATAGATTCTTATTCGAAAGTTATTTTTGGGAAAATATCCCTATTCAGAGACTTCCATTAACTAACTTCCAAAAAATCTAAATTAAGTATAAATATCTATATTAAACTAATCTTTTTAATTTTGCCTTATTTTGTAGAGGCTCTATGATGTTGATTTTCGTATTTTATGAAAAAGATTATTTAAAAAATATTCTCTAATTTACCCAAAAAATCCATTATTAGTTACAAATAGTTAAAAAAATTAAATTTAACTTTTATTCTATATTAAAAAAGCTATTAATTTAAAACAAAATGGTAAAAATGAATTTATTTGAAATCATTTTAAACTTTATTTTTAACCCATGGTTTGTTGTCTCACTTATATTCTGGGGAATCGTACTCTTCTTTGTCTTTTTATTACGAAACAAAAAGCAAGCCTATGATTTATTTTTTCCCTTATTAATACTCTTTAGAACCAAAAGATTGAATAATTTCATCCGAAAAGTCGGAAAAAAGGCTCCAAGATTTTGGAGGATCTTTTGGACCATAGGAATTTATGTATCGTTTGGATTAATGATATTTTCATTTTGGTTTTTCTTTTCTAATTTGATTTCTTTAATCTTTAAACCAACTATACTAAATGCAATTACACCACTCATTCCTGGAGTTACTCTTCAGCTTCCCTTATTTGCGTTTTTAATCTTACCTTTATTACTAGTAGTGACTACTCATGAATTCGCACATGGAATTTCTGCTACTGCTGATGGTGTTGACATAAAATCTACTGGTGTAATGGGTGTAGGTGTTTTTTATTTGATTGGTTTTGGAGCATTCGTAGAAGTTGATGAAAGAAGCTTAAGTTCAACTAAGTTTAAAAGATCTACTAGACTTAGAATTGCTGGTGCAGGTACTTATGTGAATGCAGTAACAGCGGGAATAGCATTTTTATTTTTATTAAGTTTTCCTTACATTAATTCATTTTTTTATGCCCAAGTCCCTCAAATTGCGCAAGTATCGACACAAGCTGAAGGAGGGTATAATTATGGGAATGTAACAGTAAATGATGCCATAATAGCAATTAAAGAGCCAGCAACTAGTGATAAGTATGTAAATTTGGATGAATTTCATGGGATTACTCTTAGTTCTATTTTAGATAATAAATCTAGTGCATTTAATTGTTCTGTGGGGGATATATTAACCCTTAAAGTCTATAATCCTGATTCTAATACGATTAAGGAAAAAAATATTACATTAGGAGCACGGTACAATTTGGGCTTAGAATATGAAAAAATTAACAATACCGCGATTTTATTAACATATAATGACACCTCCGCAACTGAAATTCATATTCCTATTACTGAAATTAATGGAACCCAGATAAATTATGCCGCAGGAATAACTTTAGAAAGATTTTTGACCGTATCTAATCTTAAATTTCTAAATTTAACGAGTACAACAGGAAAAAGTTATTTAGTGAGAATTAAGACAGAAGGAGTATTTATTGGCATTTTATCGACATCATACTATATGTATAAAAATGATTTTGGGAGGATTTTAACAAATAATTTTCCGATTTTTATATTAAGAGAATTGATATGGTTATTTATCATTGCTTTCAGTATAATGCTCTTTAATGTGTTACCGATTCCTGTTTTTGATGGTGATAGAATGGTAAAAGAGGTACTTGACAGGCTAATTGGTGAAAGATATAGCTCGGTAAAGGTTAAAAAAGATAAATTTCCCTTCGATAAAGATGATACTGAATATGGTCTTACTGAATATCGTGTAGAAGAAATTGAATCTGTTAAAATATTTATGAAAAATAAAGAGACTAAAGGCGAAGATGAAATTATCTTAGATGAAAAAACATATACTTTAGAAGACACGATCGGTGATGGATTTAAATCTACGTTAAAAGTAAATTTATCAGAGAAAGCTAATATTAAGAAAAATTCTGTAGTAGAAATCACTTATAAATATAGTCATTATGATTAACGGAAAACAAAAAAATTTATATTTTT
>JARRLT010000148.1:0-6169 GCA_037386725.1 Promethearchaeota archaeon | reverse complement strand
TTTATTAATATTAACAAATATTTTACTAGGTTCTCCTCTTAAATTCGAAGCGACCAATACTCTTATTGATATTTTGATGATTATAGGACTTTATATCTTTGGTACTATTATTCGAGGAGTTCTTTATAGAAAAGAGCATAAAAGAACTACATTAGAGATTATAAAGATAAATAATTATAAGCAATTAGAAGATACAGAGATAGGAGAGAATATTACAAGCAATAAAATGTTCAATGAGAAACTAAAGGGTAAAACGATTTTTTCCATACTAATGTTTATATCTATAGTCTATTCTCTACTTTTATATAATTTGAACCTTGATATATCAATCCCTATATTCGAGTTTAATATTTCTTTAAGAGCATTACTACTATTATCTATTAATTTATATTTTGGTTTTAGAGATTAATTTAGAGGGTATAATCTTAGATCTCTCATTTCTATCCTAATTTGAATTACGTTTTCTCTCTCAGAATTTTTATAATCCATCGATCCATTATCAAAAGGCAAAAAAATAAATTAAATTGATTAGATAATTTAAATGAACTATTACAATGTTTAAGTAAAAAGATTAATGCCTATCCAATAAATTCTTGAAAAAGTATGAAAAAATTATGTTGTAAGTTGCCCAAGTAAAAGTGAAATCAATAGCGTAATTATTCCAGCTAAAACTAAATTAAAAACATATTTCAATTTGCCTTTTCCTGAAATATTTCCTAAAAATATCCCAAGATAAACTAAAATCCCTATTAGAATTGCATAGGAAAATAAAAAATGTATTATGGATAAATTTAGTCCGAAGAAAAAAGGAATTAATGGAAGAGAAGATCCAATTACTGGTGCACCTCCGTCAACAATGGCAGCAACGATTGAAGCAAACCTCTCAGCATGTTCAACTACGGATTTTTTCTTTTTTCCATTTAAATTTTTCTTTGGTTGGTCCCTAAATTTTTGAGAATTTAAAATAATAGGCGTCACCATTGCTAATCTAATTTCTTCTTCATCTTCTTGATCATTGGAATCTACTAATAAATTATTTTCGTCTTGAAGTTTTATAACATCGTCAGATGATTCATAGATTGCCATATTTCTTTTAAGATCACTAATCTTTTTATTTCTCTCAGCCTCTTCTGAAAGAAATGCCCCCCATAATCCGCTAATGCCTATTGCCAATGCTGTGGCAAATCCAGTTACTACAACATCAATAGGAGTATATCTTGATGGGTTTGAGAGGAAAAGCATAAACATACCGCTTACAATACCCGCGCTTGTTAGAGTTCCATCAAAACAATTATTAAAGAATTTACGTCTTGATATTTCTCCTAAATTTGACATTTCGGAGTAAGCGCGCCATTTCTTAATTCTCGACTTTAAACCCATTTTGGTCGTTGATTAATTAATTCAAAATTTATTTAAATTATTATTAAATTTCTAATCTATTTTAAAGTAAAATCATTATTATTGAAAAAGCTATTTTTTAATTATAAATTGTAACTAAGATTTCCCTTGGTTGAATTAAGCAAAAAGCCTTTTTTTCATAATTTTTGAATTATTTAAAACTTAAAAAGTATTTTACAAGTTTTTAAGTCGAAGTGGATTTTATCGAATTTTCTCACAACTGTAGATTTTAGATCCAAGATATAATATTATCAGAATTTTCCATTATCTCGACTAAATCTTCATAATCTATAACTTTAATGAAATCATGGCTTATATTTCCTAATCCTCTTGCTATTAAATCCTGCTTAATTCCATAAAATGAGATTTGAGAATTATTTATCATGAGAATTTTATCTAAAGATTCATTCTTTAGATTTTTTTGATTTATTGCAATAACACCATCTTGGATAAATACTAGATTAATTTTCACATTATTTTTAAGTTGATATTCCAGGATCTTATAAAATTCTTCAAGCTCTTCCTTTTTTCTGGGACTATATCCATATAAATATAATAATACTCGAGACTTAGTCATCCTATACACCTATATTTTTAAAATTTAAAACTAGCATCAGCATTAATAATTAAATTTCCGATTTCTTCTTCAGTAACGAGATTTAAAAATTCATATGGAACTAAATCTTTCTTTTCTAAACCAAACTTCTCCAAATCTGGTTTAGAAACAGATATGATTAATTCAGACATTTCAGCCATGGTTTTAATATCGTTAAATGATTGCATTTCCATAATTTCTGGCTTAAAATCCAATTTCAAGACTAAAATTGCGTCTCCAGTTATAACTAGATTCCTTTTTACTTTATCTTCAATAGCTCCTAATCCAGCTGCAAATCTTATAGCTTCAATAACAGAATTTCTACCTATTGGGGATTGATCACATAGAATTACTAACGACTTAACCAAGCTTATCTACCTCCTCCAAATACTATTAGGCGATCTGCTTTTTCTATCCATTCATTTGCAGTGGGTAATCCCACTTGACAAGCTCCCTTAATTAAATCCGATTCTTGCAGACCAGTGTAACTTATCCATGTACTACATCCTCCTATTTCGATATTGTTTTCAAAACAGAAAGCTTCTAATTTATTTGGTAAATGCTCCATCGATTTACTGATATTGATATCTTTTTTTAAATTATGAACTCCACTTCCATAAAAAAAGATTCCATTAATTTTATGCCCTTTTTTGATTATCGCCTTTCCTAAATTCAATAATGTATTCATCGCTTCGAATTGATATTGTTCCACACTAACTATGAAGGTAAATACCAGCAAATTTTAAATCATACACTCTTCTTTTAATATTATTATTATTTTATTGTTTTTATAATTCAATTATTAACCCATCTTCAGCTATTCTAGTTTTTTGAAAAATTTTTTGAGTTTTTACTTCTACTTTCTCTCTATCTTTCCTACTTTTAAAAATAGAGGGATCAAAATGAGAGAATACTAATAAATCACATTTAGATTTTTGAGCCACTACAGCAGCTTCTTCTGGTTTTAAGTGAGGCCAACCCCATTTTTCTTGCCCCTTTTTATATGAGCATTCTGTTATAAAAAGATCCGCTTGATCTGATATATTATAAAGATTTTCGCATAAACCGGTATCTGTAGCGTAAGTTATTACTTTCCCCTCCAAATTAATCCTATATCCTAAACAATAATCTGAATGCTTTAAAGGAAGGTAAACAAGCGAAAAAGGAAGATTTGAAGTTTGAGCATTCAAGTCATGAATTTCTACTGTGGAGGGTAAATCTTGGAATGGGACTGTAAAGGGGTGCTTTATTATTTCATTTAAATATGACTTTGTTCCATGGGCTCCATAAATGTAAATTTTTTGCTGAAATCTAAATTTTGTCAATATATGAATTCCTATTATATGATCAAAGTGTAAATGACTAAGAAATATAAAAATTGGCTTTTCTTCTCTTATATACTTATCAAGTTTATATATTCCATCTCCTGCATCAAAAATAACATAATAACTTTCAGAATCTAATAAAGTACAAGTTGTATTCCCATTTTTAGTGGCATACCATCCATTAGTTCCTAAAAATATCACTTTCACTTTAATCACTCGATTATTGAAAAGTTTTCTAAATCTTCCTTATCTTCATAATCCATTGGGGTTTTTCAGATTCAATAACTTTTACGTCAATGACTTTTCCAATTTTTTGACTTTCACAACTTTTAGGGATATTTTTCAATGCTGCTGGAAAATCTAACGTAACTTCTAACAATTCTCCTTTTTCCATATCTTCTAAAGCCAGTTTAGTATAAACAAAAGTCATCGGGCAAACTCTGCCGCGGATATCAAGTTTCTTAGTCTTTTCATAGTTTTTTACTTGATCAGTCATCGTAACATACATCATCCATTTTATAATTTAAAGTATTGATTAAATTTCCAATATTAGCATTATCCCCACAAGCTAAACAATTTTCATCCCTTTGTATGTCAATAAAGTTAAAATGATAATTCAATAAATCTATGAATAACATTTTATTTGTAATTAGGTTCCCTAACCCTAAAAGATATTTTATACTCTCATTCGCTTCTAAACAACCAAAAATACCTGCAAGATATCCCATTACCCCAGCTTGAGAACATGACATTGATGAAGGAGTAGATTGAATTTCTCCAAAAATGCACCTGTAGCAAGTTGTTTTTTCTTGAGGTATTACAGTTAGAATCTGTCCATGAAATCTTAATACCCCTGCAATAGTGAAAGGAATTCCAAGCTTAATACAAATATCATTAATAAGCATTTTAGTTTGAAGGTTATCTGATCCATCAATAACATAATCAGATCCATCAAGTAATTCTAGGGCATTAGTAGGATTTAATTGTTCACTAACAACGTCAATATTTATATCTGGATTTAATTTATGAAGTTTTTCATAAGCACTTTCCGTTTTAGGCTTTTTAACATCTGTAGTATAGTGTAAAACTTGACGTTGCAAATTGGACAAATCTACACTATCAAAGTCAATTATTCTTATTGTACCTATCCCTGCGGCAGCTAAATACAATGCTACTGGAGAACCTAATCCTCCTGCGCCTATAATAGAGATTTTAGAATTTAAGAGTATTTTCTGTCCCTTCCCTCCAACTTCCTTTAAAACTATCTGCCTCGAATACCTTTCAATTTGATTTTCTGTCAGTTCCATTAAAATCACTTTGAAATGAAAATTAATTTATTACTTTTTCTAAAAAGTAAATAATCCTATATTTTAACCTTTAAATTAATGAATAAAGGTGAAATATTTATATCTATTTACAAAATATCTTATTTCTTTTGAATTATTTATTTATAATTCATAATGTTCTTTTTCTGGATGAATTTTTGAAATGAATGGAAATGCTGCCTTTTTAGGATGCTTTCTTAATAGAATTGTTGCTTTTTTATGAAACTTAAGAAATATTTTAAGAATATCTGGATCATTTTGAATCAAATTTTCTGATGCAATAATTCCATAACTTGGGTTATTTGCACATAATTTATTAGGGGGAACTATAATTTGAGAATTGAATAGTGTTGATGAAAATATAGCCAATGAAGGTGTTCCAACCCCAGCAACAATATTTTCTTTCATTATATCCAATGCAATTAATTCCGCTTGTGAATAATTCCTAATTTCAATGAATTTACTTAATTTGAATTTATTTAAGAAATGATTAATTATTACGTCATGTATGGACCCCCTCCTAGGAACCCCAATTATGTTTCCTTCAAATTGACGAAGGGTTTTTTCAAGATCATTATCAAATTGGGAAAGAGTTTTATAATTCTCTTTCTTAGAAATTAACAAAGTTCCCTCGACATGTCCTCCAGCTATACATCTTATTTTTACTCCTTGATCAATTCCAACCATAGCAGGAGGAATCCCAATATATGCTAAATCTAATTCGTTATTTCGAAATGCATCAATTATGCTTGGCCCCGTTCCATATAATTTCCATATAACTTTTTTTCCTATCTCTTTTGAAAATCTTCTATCTTTTAAAAGAATAAAATTAGTGTGATATATTGTTGATAAGTGTCCAATTCTTAATGTCTCATTTTTAGTTTTAACATACATTTAGTTATTTTATAGAAAATTTGAAAAATATATGTTTAGGTTTTAGAGTATAAAGATTAACATTTTATGAGTATATTTTATTATTATAATGTGTAGTAATAACTATTTTCATTTTGGTGAATCGATCTGAATAATATAAATATTGATTTTCTCTCAGTTTTAGGGGATTTAATAGGAAAAGAATCCATTGTGGTTGAAGTGGAAGAAGGTTCAACGGTAAAAGATGTTTTTGATGATTTAGTTAAAAACCTTGGTAAGAAATTTGTAAAATTCATTTATAATCCAACTGAAAATAAAATTAGTAAACATTCGTTAGTTATACTTAATGACAAAGATGTGAATTTACTGAAAGGATTGGAAACCAGAATAACTAATGGTGACAATATTATTTTTATCCCCGCAATTGCGGGTGGTTAATTTTAGAGAATAAGGATTTTTATATTTGAATATTTTTATTCTTTTTCATAATTAAACTGTCTCGAATTTAGCATCTATATTAGTATCTATAATAATCTTTGTTCCCCTCTTAACAACGCATACTCCTGAAGGCCTTAGATCCTCGATTACAAAATGTATATCTCGAGAGGTCCGTTTCGATATTTTAACGATATCATTTAGGGTTACTGGTTTTT
>JARRLT010000147.1:0-16700 GCA_037386725.1 Promethearchaeota archaeon | reverse complement strand
CGGAGTAATTTATTTCTTCTGAATAATATTCAGCAGATCCAGAAGTTCTCCCGGAGAAAAAGGTTTTGACAAGTAATGGGAAAACCCTTTCTCAAGAAATTCTTTTTTATCTTCCGCTGATGCATAAGCAGTAACCGCAACAATCGGAGCGGATTTATATTCTTCGTATTTTCTTATTTGTCTGGTTAATTCAATTCCGTCTATTCCGCTGCCGAGATTTATATCTACCAGGAGGATATAGTATCTATTGTTTTTAATTTTAATGAGAGCTTCGGATGCATTGGAAACTCCGTCAAATTCATAAGAGCCGGATAAAATTCTATTTAATAATTTTTTACTAATTTAGATTAAAAACGAAAATTTGTGATATCTCTATAGGATTTGAATTTTTATAATACCAAATTTTTCTCTATTAAAATGTATTGGAATAATGTCATATTGGATAAATTAACTACTAATTCTAAGAATATACATATTAAATTTAGACTTTTGACTGATTTTGGGAGACTTTATATAATGTTTACCATAAAACCAGAGAAGAAAGTGATAAAGGTACATATTGTATTATTCCCTTTTTTAAGAAGGAATAAATAGTACCTAAAGCGATTAATCAAATCGTTAATTTTATAGAAATCAAGATATTTGTATTAGTAAAGAAATGAAAGTTAAAATTTATCATAAAGAAAAGAATTTTTGAAGATTTAAAATCAGTGAGATAGTTCATGGAACGAATTATTGTGTTTGGAGGGAAGGGAGGGGTTGGAAAATCCTCGATTAGTGCAGCAACCGCTGTTAAGCTTTCAGATTTATTACCAGAGAAGAAAATTTTATTAATATCATTTGATATCGCTCATAATCTTTCTGATCTTTTTGAGAAAGAAATTGGAAATGAGATTACAAAAATAAATAAAAATCTATATGCAATTGAACCTGATCCTAATGTGTATGCTGAAGAATATACCGAAAATCTATTGAATAAAATGAAAAAATTGATGAAGGAAATGCCTTTAATAGGTATGATTCCAAAAATAGAAGAATTCATAGATACCACATTTACCGCCGATTCTATACCACTTGCTCTGAAAAATGCTATGTTTTTCCAAAAGATTCTTGATGCCGAAGATTTAACGCAAACGATACAATTTGATATTATTGTAGCAGATTTTCCTCCAACTGGAAATATGATTGCCTTGTTTGAGATACCAGAGGATCAAGTCAAAGTAATGTTAAAGTATTCCTTAAATTTCTATAATTCTATCAAGGGTGCCCTTAAAAACGTATCATCAATAGTTAGAAGAATCGTAAAACCTTTTTCTGATGATCAAAAACGGAAAGAATTAGGAGTGGAAGTTGTAAATATGATCAGTGATTTGGAAGGAAGAGGGGAAAGAATATCTGATTTAATTCATACTATTGGATCACTTAGGTTGGTTACTATAGCTGAAAAACCGAGTTTTGAGGAGATTAAGCGAGCCCGTGACCTTACAAAAAAATACATCTCTGTTGATGGAGTTCACATAAATATGCTTACACCAAAAAAATATTCCAAGAGTTGTGAATTTTGCAATAGAATAAGAGCACATCAACTTAAATATGTGAATCAAATTGAAAAAGAATTTAAATATTTAAAAATTTGGCGTTCAAAGAAATTATTAGATGAGCCTATTAGTTTGAAAGGATTAAGAGAGTTATCAAATGAAGTTTATGGTGAAAAGATCGAAGCCAATGAAATTTTATATCCAAAATGATAGATTTGTCAAAGATTTTAATCCTTCTTTATTTTTTTCAATACTATTATCATTTAAGTTCTATTTAAAAAGTGATAAGGCTTTATCATCACTCAGAACTCCAAGAAAGTAAAGAAAAAGTCATTTATAATAACAAATTGGATCAATTTTTTATTTATAAATAAACTATTAGAAGAATGTTTAAAATTTAGAATATTTTTGAAATAATAACTCCATATAGAAACCAATATAAAATGAGCCGCTATAAATGGACTGTATTAATTATAACGACTATCGGAACATTTATGTCTTCATTAGATGGCAGTATTGTTAATATTGCGATACCTGCCCTTTCAAGTGATTTATCGGCATCATTTGAAATAGTTCAATGGATTCCGATAATTTATTTACTAGTACAAGCAGGTAGTCTTATCAGTTTTGGGAGATTATCGGATCTTAAGGGAAGAAAATCATTTTTCTTATTTGGAATCTTTTTATTTACATTTGCGAGCTTTTTATCCACATTGGCGACTTCTGGAATGATGTTAGTAATTTTTAGAGCAATCCAAGGTATTGGTAGTTCTTTTGTAGCAGCAAATGTACCTTCAATGATAACAGATGTGTTCCCCCGAAAAGAGACCGGTAAAGCATTAGGGATTAATGTAGCAACAATATACATGGGATTAGTCGTTGGACCGGTTTTAGGTGGATTAATTATTCAATTTTCCACTTGGAGGCTCATATTCTTTATTAATATACCAATAGGGATTATTCTTATAATCTTAGGATGGTTTAAACTAAAAAAGATAAATCCAGGAATAAAAGAAGAAAAATTTGATATATTGGGAACGTTATTCTTTATGTCATTCTTAGTTACATTACTTTTAGCATTAACAATCTCAAATCAGTTTGGATGGGATTCAATTCAAATAATCTCACTATTAGTTATTTCTATATTGAGTATAATCTCATTTATCTATATTGAAAGCAAAACTGAATATCCTTTATTTAAACTAAGCTTGTTTAGAGCAAATAGGATATTCTCTTTTGCTAGTTTTGCAGCACTATTGAATTACACTGCGGCTTCTGGGATTAGTTTTTTACTTTCAATATATCTTCAATCGATTTTAGGAATATCTCCTGCCATAACGGCTTTATATTTATTACCAACAACTTTAACAATGGCCATAGTGGCTCCATTAAGTGGAAGACTTTCAGATAAGTCGGGAACTAGGATTCTAACCACCTTAGGTCTGATTATTATGGCTATTGGCTTTATCATTTTAAGTATATTTCTAAGATTTTTGCCGACAATATATATTATAATAACACAGTTTATAATTGGAATTGGGATTGGATTATTTTCTTCACCAAATAACTCAGCAATTATGAATGCGGTAGAACCAAAAGATCATGGAATTGCTGCAGGAATACTTTCTACAATGCGTGTAGTTGGACAATCTACTAGTGTGGCCTTATTAGGTTCAATATTAACTATCTTCATTCCTCTTTATATATTGAATCCAATAATAACACATTCAATGGTAGTAACAGAAATCCAATAATAACACATTCAATGGTAGTAACAGATCCTACTGCAAAACAAGAATTTGTACTTGGGATGCAAATTTTATTGATCGTCTCAACAGTAATTTGTTTAGTCGGAGCTTTCTTATCATTCATGAGAGGGAAAAAAACTCCAGAGGAATAGATTTATATAAACTTTTATGATAATTAATGTTTAAGGGAAATTTCAATCTCACAGCAAGGATCTCCTAAAGGGATTTTCTTCCTATGCTTTAAAACAAACTCTTTTTCTGGAAAAGCTCCCTTTAACAAACCCCTGATACTTGCTAATGTAACCTTATGACAAGGGATTGCATCTTGAGACCACACTTTCTGAACCATTCTCCAAACTTCACATTCTAATACTCTGTGAATTATTTTATTCTCATTAATAACCTCTATTTCCGAATTCATATTCATAAGCAACTGGTGAATTTTCATTAATTTTGGCAATGTTTGAGAGAAATTACCCTTCAAATTTATCATTAAAGCAATTTTCTTTCCCAACCTTTCTGAAAACATCTCCCATGCTTTAACATCTAATTCTGTCGCATTTTCCAAACCGAATTTTTCTACTGAAGCCATAAACCACGCACCGTCTAGCCTGAGAAAAGCATATCTCGTCAGTTCCAGTAATTTTTCTAAATTTAATTCCATATTTTCTTCCATATTTAACACTTAATTATCATTTATGCAAGGTCTTATTATTTGTAATTATAATAATCGAAATTAAATTAATTTAAATAAATGTACTTACAGAAATTATGGGAATTACGTAAGTAATTTAAAAAAGTAAATATAATTTAAAAAAACTAAATGAAAATAGATTAGGTTCCTTCTTCATAACCATGAATATAATTATATTGTTCTTCGGTTAATTCATCGATTTTGATTCCCATAGCATTTAATTTCAAGTAGCCTACTTTATCATCTATTTCTTTAGGAACTTCGATCATCCCTGGTTTGAAATTTTCTTTATTTTTAGTTATATATTCACTCATTAAAGATTGCAGTGCAAATGACATATCCATTACTTCAGAAGGATGTCCTTCAGATAGAACAAGATTAGCCAATCTGCCTTGAGCAAGAAGATAAACTTTCTTTCCATTTGGGAATGTTAATTCCTCGACATTTTCTCTAACTGGCTTTATTTCTTCCGCATATTCATATAATTCCTTGGTTGGTACTTCAATATCAAAATGCCCAAGATTTCCTAAAATTACGCCATCTTTAAATTGATCAAAGATTTCCTTCTCAGGAGGGATAACATGTTTACATCCCGTTGCTGTAAGAATTACATCAGCATCTGGAAGAGTTTCTAAGATCGGTTTGACATTAAACCCATTGAATTTTGCTTTTAATGCTTTAATAGGATCAACTTCAGTAACTGTGACATTTGCCCCTAAACCTCTTGAACGTAGCGCCATCCCTGAACTACAATGACCATAGCCACCAATTATAACATTTTTTCCGGCGAATAAAATATGCATGCCATAAATTGCTGAAACAATACCTTGACCCGTACCCAATTCATTATCAAATTGATTTTTACACCGTGCATCATTAACTGGAAATAATGGTGCTTTTAAAGCTCCTTTAGCATCCATAGCCCTAAATCGTTTAACACCAGTAGTTGTCTCTTCTTGGCATCCATATACATTTCCTGATTCAATTAAATCTGGGAATTCTTTATGAGCTGTTACAATTAAATCTGCTCCATCATCAATAAGAATATTAGGTTTTGAGTTTAAACATTGTCTAATACACCAGTAAAATTCTTCTGAAGTATTTCCATGCCAAGCAAAAACATGTATTCCTTCTGTAACTAATGCTGCTGCAACATCATCTTGAGTAGAAAGAGGATTACTTCCACAAAGATATACTTCAGCACCACCGGCTTTTAACGTTCGAGCTAGAATTCCTGTTTCCTTTGTGATGTGAAGACAACCAGCAATTGTGACTCCTTTCAATGGCTTTTCTTTTTCAAATCGTTCTTTAATAACTTGTCCCGTTACGGGCATTTTACTTCCTGCAATGTATAATGCTTCTTTTCCTTTATTTGCTAAATCAATATTAGCAACTTTGTAATTTTCCATGATGTCCACTAAAATAATTATTTTTATATTCTACTAAAGATAAGTTTAAGTATTATAAAAAAGTATTTTTAATCAAACGTAAAAATAATTTAATTTCTATTTTACGATTAAGTTATGATTCGAGAAGAATAGCATTGACTTCAAATCAAAATTCAAATTTAGAATTAAACATAATAAAAAGTTTAATTTCTCCAAAAAAACCTAATATCTCAAGAATTTCTAACAAATTTGGGATTACGAGACAGACATTTTTGAATAATTTTAAATTATTGAGAAATAAAAGTATAATTAATGATTTTACCATAAATATTAATCCAAATCTTCAACCGAACCTAAAATATGTGTTAATTGAAATAAAATCTAATCCTTCTGAGCCAGATCTAATTCATTCCTTAATGAAAATTCCTCAATTGAAAATGCTAGATGGAATATTTGGAGAATTCTCACTTTTTGCGCTTTTTATTTTTCAGAATTATGAGGAATTTAACCAAACATTAAAAGTTATTGATGATATTATGTCAAGATCACATTTTAAGAAATATCAAATAATTGAACCAATTAAAGTTTATAAAACTCATGGCATCGAATTAACAGACAATTCTATAAAACCTATTGATCTTGACAAAGTTAATCTTAAAGTTTTACAAATCCTACAATTTGAACAAGGTGGAAAGTTACTTTCAACTTATGATATTAATAAAAAGTTTGATTTAGATAAATCTCAATCAACAATTTATAATAGAATTAAAGCAATGAAAAAGGCAAATGTTATATTAAGTTATGCGATTAATTTTAATCCTAGATTATTAGGATTTAAGGGAAAATTTATATTACGGATAAAACCAAGAAATCCATCTCATTATGATGATTTAGCAAGAAATTTAGGGCAAAAAAATGAAATAATTTATTTATTTCGGATTGGAGAACAATTTGGGTTATTAGCAATTGTAAGAGTAAAAAAGATTGAAAATTATGGTAAATTCATTAAAAATTTATATGAAAGCGAAGAAGTAGGAGATACGTACACAAACTTTGTTTTAGATGAAAGGAAAAAATTTGTAAATTTTAAAATTTATTAAAGAATCTGTTTATTCGTTGGAAATACAAGTAATAAGCGATATTCACTCTTATTGAGGATTAATAATTAATTCTTTGAAATATAACATTATATGATCATAATTTAGGCAGAGTTAGAAAATGATGTTTTTCTTCGAGCTAAGAAAAAATAAAGCGGGTTTCTCTAGAATAGGTAGAATTAAATTACATCAATCTTCCGAGGATTATATTTATACCCCGAACATTCTAATACCTTTGAATGATGTTTTAATGCGTAATTTTAACTTTATCGAAGAGTTTGGGTGTTTTAGTTCGTTTATTATTAAAAGTGAAAAATATTTAAAGAAAGAATATGTCGAACAAAGATTTAGGGATAATAACTTTTTCTTTTCTCATTCAGGAACTTTAGAAGCTTTTAAAAATGAACTTAAGAGGTTTAAAACAGAATTTACTAATAATTCGGTATTTCCAGTTATTCCCTTTCAAGTCCCTACAACTAGTATTGGGGTTGAGTTCGCTACCCAAGAAATTGAAAATTATTTATCTTCAGTCAAAGTATTATTGCAAGACTATTCCGATTTTAATTTTGGATTATCCATCCGATACTTTAATCATCCTGAATTGATTGATAGATACTTTAATTTAATTTCTGAATTTAATAACATTAAACTATTAAATCTAAATGATTTATTTGATAATTTTTCTAATTTTCGCAATATTATAGAAATTATAGAGAAAGTAAAATCAAATTTAGATAATAATTTAGTTCTGATGGCTTCTGGAAAAATAATACCACAATATTTTCCAATTCTCACTTATCTAGGTATCGATATAATCGACAGCTCCTATTTATTATATCTATCAGCAGAAAATTTATATAATGCAGGAGAATATTTACTACCTCTTTATAAACTTAAATATCCTTCTTGCAATTGTCTGTCCTGTAAGGAAGAATTGAGGAATATGTGCGGTAAGAAACAATCTCCTCAAACTTTAGATGCCCTTACGTTCCATAATCTAATTTCAACTAAAAATTATATGAATAAAATCAAACAATATCTACATAGTGAAGACTTTAGAGCATTAGTAGAAAAATCTTCTTTAAATGATACTTATATTATTTCTTTGCTCAAGGTTTTAGACAAGAAGAAATTTGATCTAATAAAATCTTATTCAAAATTAATTCAAAAAAATAAGCAGATTAATTGTTTGGGGGAATCTTCATTTTATCGTCCTGATTTTGTGCGATATCGCAGAAAAGTAGTTGATAATTTTATTCCGGAATCATTTACTGAATTAATTATCTTATTACCATGTTCAGCAAAAAAACCTTATTCAGAATCAAAATCACATCGAAAATTTAATTCCATTTTAAGAAAATTTTCCGAGTTTCCTTCTTTTCAAGAATTTATCGTTACATCTCCATTAGGAGTAGTTCCTCGTCAATTAGAAAACATATATCCAGTTAATTCTTACAATATATCAGTTACGGGAGACTGGAGTCAAGAAGAGATTGAGATTTCGGGAGGTATGCTTTTAGAGTTATTAAAAAAATATGATGAGAATATTCCGATTATTTGCCATTTAGATGGGGAGTACAAAGCAATAACAAATTATGTAAATCAAAAAATTGGAAGAAAATTTTCGTTTTCAAAGATTAAAGGAAGACCCACTAATAGAGAATCATTAAATGCATTTTAGACATTCAATAATCGAATTATATGAATCGAAAAATCAAAATAAATTGGGATCTTTCAAATTGTCTAATGGATATCTTTATCTAACTATTAATGGAGCACAAAAAATTGCTCACCAATCCGATTTTTCTAAATTTATTGTTTTCGATGGAGAATCATTAAGAGGAAATACTTTATTTAGACCAGGAGTTAAATCTTTTCATAAAGATTTACTTCCAGATGATCCAGTTGTAATTTTCAATTCAAATAAGGATAAAATATTAGGAACGGGAAAAATGGTTGTTGGATCGAAATTCATCCAAAATTCGAAATCCGGGAGGATAGCAAAAATTTATGAATCACAATAGGGTTAAACAAAGTTCGAGCGGACTTTCTGAAAAAATATTTTATTTACGAGAAAAATCCTTGAAAAGGAAAAAAATTAATAATAATTTAATAGACATACCTGTTGCATTTTGGATAAAAGAAGATAGACTATTGAATGAAGTGGGTAAAGAATTTAATATTATACTCAGAACCCCAGGGTGTTATTGGGCTTTAAGTAAAACTGGGGGATGTTCAATGTGCGGTTATGTCGAAGATGCGTATATGGGTACCATTACCCCTGAAAATCTTATAAATCAATTTGATTATGCTGTAAGTAAAAAGATAGATGAAATCAAAAGTGATAATAATGGTTATGTATTAAAGATCTTTAATTCGGGAAGCTTTTTCGATGAAAGAGAGATTCCTAAGGCAGTTTCTGAAGAAATCTTTAATAAGATTAAAAATCTTCCTAATATTAAGGAAGTTGTATTTGAATCTCGTCCAGAATTCATTAAGAAAAAAAGAATTAAGGCTATGAAGGAAATTCTGGATGATAAATATGTAGAAATAGGAATCGGGGTTGAAACGGTTAATGATTATATTCGTAATACCTACATCAATAAAGGGATGAAATACGAGGTATTTTTACGAGCTGTAGAAGATTTGAAAAACTTAAATGTGGGAATTAAAGCATATTTACTCTTTAAACCACCATTTTTAACAGAACAAGCTGCAATTGATGATTGTAGAACTTCAATAAGGAAACTTATTGATCTAAAAATTAACACAATTTCTATAAATCCTGTGAATATCCAAAAGGGATCTTTCGTAGAGTATCTTTGGAATAGAAAAAAATATAGACCACCTTGGTTTTATTCGTTATTTGAATGTTTAAAGCAATCAGTAACTCAAAAAGATTTAAAAACCACTAGGATTATTTCTGATCCCTCTGGAGCCGGAAGTCAGAGGGGAATTCATAATTGTCAAAAATTTGAATGCAATAACGTTATGAACTGTTTTGAAAACAAAAATTTTTGAAAATAATAAGTTTTAAATACGAACAATTAATTAAAATAGTTTATAGCGAATTACTAGATCTGGATATCTATTTGAATTGGGTTAAACTAAATTTTTTTATTCCAATTGGTAGATCGGCGAAGAATCACTATATTTTTCGATCTAAACATTGGAATGAAAACTACGAAAAGATTTTTAAAAAGCCAGTATATAACGAAAATTACGATAAAATAGGTTATATTATGGACATATTCGGCCCCATGGATTCACCTTTTATTTCTTTAAAACCCACTTCCAATAAAGAGTTGTCTGATTCAGAATTTAGCGCAAATCCAAATTTATATGTTAAAATATAAGTTAAAAGATTCACCTGGAATCTTTTAAAATCAATAATTAGGTTAGGTGACCTTTATTTCAAGTTGGAAAGAAACCAAATCTGAAGCTGATCATCTTGTTGTAGAAGGAAGTAATTGTAATGAATGTGGTAAACATGTCTTTTTTGATGAAAATCGAGGAATCCGGGTCTGTAGTCATTGTGGATTAGTTTCGACTGAAAAAACCATTGATTTAGGACCTGAATGGAGAGCATTTGATGCAGATCAGAAGAAGAAGCGTACGAGAACAGGTGCTCCCATGACCTATATGATTCATGATAAAGGGCTTTCTACGATGATCGATTGGAAAAACCGAGATATTTTTGGGAAAGAAATTCCGGCAAAATTGCGAGGGCAAATATATAGATTAAGGAAATGGCAAAGTCGTATCCGAGTTAGTGATGCGACCGAAAGAAACCTCACTTTTGCTTTAAGTGAGTTAGATAGAATGGCATCTAATTTAGATCTTCAAAAAAATCTAAGAGAATGCTCCGCTAAGATATATAGGGATGCTGTTGAAGCCCATTTGATAAGGGGTAGAAGTATTGAAGGCGTCGCTGCAGCGAGCCTATATTGTGCGTGCAGGATATATAAGGTTCCAAGAACCCTTAATGAAGTTGCAGAAGTTGCAAGAGTAGATAAAAAAGAAATTGGTCGGTCGTTTCGATTTATCACAAAAGAACTTAAATTAAATTTAAATCCTACACGTCCATTAGATTTTCTTACAAGATTTGTTACAGAATTGAATTTAACAACTGAATGTGAAAGAGTAGCTAAAAAAATAATTAAAATGGCAGAAAGTAGAGGTCTGATTTCAGGAAGAGGTCCTACAGGTGTATGTGCTGCTGCAATATATGCTGCTACTCAAATCACGAAAGAAAGAAGAACTCAAAGAAAAATTGCCCGAATTTCTCAAGTAACAGAAGTTACCGTACGAAATAGATATTGTGAATTAATATCAAGTTTAAATCTTGGTGTTTCCTCAAAAAAGAAAAAATAATTCTCTCTTTTTTATTATTTTCTAGATTCTTTATTATTTTATAATATAGATTCAAATATTTTTTCATCAAAGCTTTTAGATATCTATTTATCCTAATTTCTTTTTATGAAACAAAATTTTAATAACAATAAAAAAGCACGTCTACCTCCAGGTCAACATTTAACTAAGAGGTTTCCTGTTCTTCAAAAAGGCCGAGTTGCGCATGTAGATAGAGAAAATTATAATTTAATCATTACGGGAAACGTAAGCAATCCAAAAAAATTTTCCTTAGAAGATCTCAATCAGTTAGAAGATCAAGAAGTTATAATAGATATTCATTGTGTTACAAGTTGGAGTAAATTTGATACAACATGGAAAGGGATATCATTTAAAAAAATATTTAAAATTGTTGATCCAAAACCAACAGCAAAATATGTGGAATTTGAGTGTGCCGATGATGGATTTACTACAACCGTTCCCATTCAGGAACTAAACAAAGAAAATTGCCTTTTAGCAACAAAGTATGAAGGGCAATCGTTAGACGATAAGCATGGTGGACCTATACGTGCATTAATCCCTCATTTATATTTTTACAAAAGTGCAAAATGGGTTAAGCAAATAAATTTTTTAATAGAGGATCGTCTCGGATATTGGGAGAGGGGTGGATATTCAAATAAGGCAGATCCATGGAAAGAACAAAGATATAGATACCATGATTAACATTTTATAATATTTTATTAATATAATATCCACATACTTCTAAAATCTCATTCTCATAACATATAGATGTTATTTTATTTAATATACTAAAATTTACACTCTCATTATATACACGATAAGTATGATGGGGTTGTTAGAATGGATAAATTACTATCTCAAAAGGAAATTAATAATTTTTTAGAGAAAATTGATAAAATTTACCCAAATTTTATCGCTGGGGTCATTGCAGATCATAATGGATTTCCTATAGCATCAAGAATCCCAAAAGACTTTCCATTATGTGAAAATGAATTAGCCCTTTATACCGTAATTAATAGAGAGCGAGAAATATTAGAAAATACTGATTTTATTAAAGTTAAAAGGGATTTAAGTAAAGATAAAAAGGTAAAGCTTCTTTTACTTTTAGATAAAAAGAATCATTATATTTATGGTTTTAAAGAATTAAAAGCAGCGATAAGAAGACAAATCCTATTTTAAATTTAATTTTTCGTTTTTTATTCGTTATAGTGTTATGAAATTCCTTCGCATCAAATAATTTTTTATACTAATAGTTTTTTGTAATATTCATCCTTAGGTAAATAGGGTAAATTTTTTGAGCTTTATTTATATAGTTAGTATGAAATAATAAAATAAAAAATAAATTTCCGACTTAAGTGAGAACTTTTATATGAATTATTCTGAAGATGAAAGAATGCTAAAAAGGATCTTAACCACAATAATAAATAGCACAGCTGGTTTAAAGCATGCAATCATTATTGATGATACTGGAATAACTATTATGAGTCAATCTAAATTTAATATATCAGGAAACAATATATCTGTTGAAAAGATAGGGGCAATAGGTGGCGCTGTCTTCATGGCCGGAGAAGAACAAGGACAAATTCTGGGCTATGGGAATATAAATCTTCAGATTACGGAATATAATCAAGGAATGATTTTTTCGGTAAAAATAGGAAAAGGAGTCTTATGTTTGGCAACTGATAGCAATGTTCAAATTGGATTTATTAGAGCAATTCTTAAAAAATGGGCTCCACAAATAGGAAGGATTTTAGAAAATTATTTAAAAAGTGATCAAGAAGTTATAAGTAAGGAACTAAAAGAATTATTTAATTCCGATTCTGTAAGCCTAATGTAATTTATTCTGAACCAAAACGTCAATAGTTTGGTTATTACAATTTTATTCGATTTTAAAATATTATTATCTTGAATAATTAGTCCGAATTAAAAATTCAGCATATATTGTTGCCTAAAACACTAACTCTTTTTTCTCATATTCGGGATGTTTCCCATTCTTTTCAAAAAAGTTCTCTCGTGTTAGGCGATAATTTCTATGCTTTTTTGGGCAATAATCTGTTTCCCGTCTGGGTACTGACTCCACTTCATCGTTTGGTAAATACCATAACTAAGATAAGAGCCCATTTTGCCGGGAAGAATATCGATTATTAGACTTCGGTGTCTGCGTCGTTTTGCACATATAATCATCTGTTTTCATATATGCCCTCGTAACGCAATTTCTCCATCATCGTCTTCCCATTATATAAAAAGTATTCTTAAAATAAATAATTTTATCTTCTAATACTAAAATTATTGAAGAGATTATTTAATTCTTGAAATAGATATCTAAAGTTCTAACTCTCTAATCAATGATTATAATGAGAGTCTAAGATCTTTTTTTAATATTTTATTACTTAAATCAATTTCAATGTTATTATCTTGAAAATCTCAAGTTTATAATATGCTTTGTAAATATTTTCAGGAAGTTTTGATTTGCTTTTTACATTTTTTACAAAATCTTATAATACTTCATTTATATATTTGTTTTGTAACCAATGAATTTATTAGTATTTCAATATTTTCTTTTCCAAGTTCTTAAAAAAAGACACTATATAAGTAAGGGATATAGGTACAATTATTCAAATTAAAACCTATTAATTAATTCCAATACAATAATTTCTATTTAATTTAGAATTTCATAATATGTGGACAAAATGAATTTAAATACTGACTTAAAAAAGCCATCTGATTTTCTTCAATACAATTTGAGGATCAGTGATTTTTCTGACCTGTCAATCGGAGAAATTTTAATTTTACAATCTCTTCAAAAGTATTCTAAACCCGTCGTAAGATATTCCTTATATCTGGAAGTTAAAAATCATCTTCAAAACGAGAAGTTAAGATGTGAATCGGATTTTTTATCAAAAATTATCAGCGTCGAGCTTTTATAATTCTTTATCTAATTTAGAAGAGAAAGGATTAATTAGATACGTTAAAGATCAAGAAGAAAAGATCATTTCAATTGAACCCAGTAAATTAACAAATCCTGCCTTGAATTTCCTAAATCAATATTTTACCTTAATGATGATAGATGATTTCAAATTTGATGACGGCTTTTCTCAAAAAATCAAGAAGAAGATAGGAAATAAAAAATATGAAACTGGATTAATCATCTCTCCTCAAGGTTATTTAGAATTGGAAATAATTAACTGTTTCAAAGAAGAAATAAAAAAATTATATTTTTTGGGAAAAAATTTCACAGTAAATATATTGAAGAAAGTCAATATTGCTCCATTCGAAGTTTCAACATTATATAATCAAATGATTAGAGAACCTAATGACATATTTGATATTATAATTATTCCTAATTATTGTAGGAACCCAGATTTATTTGGTCTCTCAAATGATCAATTAATTAAAGAATGTATTCGAGTTACAAAGATTAATGGATATATTCTTATTATAGGGAGAGAAAAGGTAGATCCAACCAATAATTTTTATGCCAACAAATTAATAAACCATTATAATGAATTGTTTAATAGAAAAGGACAGATATTTTCAAGATATGAAATAGAAGATATATTAGGGTCTATAAATCTTAAAGAAATTGAAATAATTGAAGATAAAGGTTTAATAGTAGGAATAGGGAAAGTTTGATTTGTTAAAAATGCAAACACACGAAAAATGATTCCATAAATTTGAAAGGATATTATCCACTTTTAAATTAAATTATTTTTAATTTTACCAATTTATTTTATTTATTAGATGTCTTAAAAATGAATTTGGATTTTCAATTTTGAAGAATAATTATTATATTTTTCACTCTTTTTCCTATTAGAATTCTTCAAACAAATAATTATTTTAAATAAGGAATTAATATACAAAATATATTCCTATAAATAATAATATTTGGATTAGAATGACTTTAACTTTTCTAATTAAATCAGATACAGCAAATATATCTAATTATACAATTAAAGATATTCCTGGTTCAACAGGAAGATTAGATGTGATATCAAGATGTATATTAGCTGCTCTTTTTACAAATAATATTTTAGAAAAAGACATAAAAATTTATGTTTTTTTAGGAAAACTAGGAAATTTTCTTTTCGATTCTGATAAGATAGTAGAAGATCTCTTTCCAAAAAATGAATTATTATTGACAGATTTATTGGTAAAAACAATTAAATTATATACTTCTGAAGAATATCAAGGAATTACGACAAATGAAGGAATTAAAAGAATTTCAGAAGACATTTTTAAGGTTATAACTTTATTTAAAAAGAATAATTTTAAAATTTTTATATTATCCGAAGATGGAGAAGAAATTCTTAAAATGAAAAATTATTTAGACGCCCATGATGATTTAATTTTCATAGTTGGGAATCAAACGGGTAATTTTTTACAATCTCAAGACTTAAAGAAATTAGAGTTACCAAAAATAAGTTTAGGTTCTCGATCCTATTTGGCATCCTCTGTTATTAGACTAATAAAATTAAACTTGATATTATAAAATTATTTAATTCAAAATTAATTATAAATCTCAATTACATTACTTTATGATAGAAATTGGAAGAAAATCAATATCCTAATAAAAAACGTGCAATCGAAAGAAAAATTGTGAAAAAATTTATCGAAACCCCAACCAACTTTTTGATTTCCCATCATATCACTCCAAATATACTCTCCTATTTAGGATTTTTATGTTCAGTTGCTGCTGCATTTTTTATTGCAATTGGGACGGTTCATTATCCCATTTGGTTAGCCTGGCCAGCTCCATTTCTTATTTTTATGTCAGGAACATTCGATGTTTTTGATGGAGAGGTTGCAAGAAAGTTGAATAAGGAAAGTTCTTTAGGTGCTTTTCTGGATTCCAATCTCGATAGATTATCAGATGCAATTTTGATTATTGGATTAATATATGGTGGTCTAATTAATTACTTTATTGGATATATACTTTTATTTGTAGTAATAATGATATCTTACACAAGATCACGAGCAGAAGCGGAAGGAATTAATATGAAAGGAATTGGATTAATGGAACGTGGTGAAAGAATGCTTACATTAATTCTAGGATTAATTCTTGAGACATGGATTTTTGTTCTTACGTCTTTTACATTATTCTTCTCGTTTTTTATAATAATATATTTAATTTTATTATTGTACACATTATCTCAGAGAATCGTATACACCTATAAGGAATTAAAAATATAAAAAAGGAGAAAATTATCAAAATCAGAAATCTTTATTATTCATTAAAATAGGAAAGAATTTAATTTTTTAATAATTAATTTAATTAGATATTAAAAATGAGGTGAGAAAGATAGGACGCAAAAGAAAGTCTGGAGGAAAAACTGGCTCGAATAAAGGACGTTATAAGAGAGTACAATGTGCAAAATGCGGTAGATCAGTACCTAGGAGTAAAGCAAAACAAGTAAGTCGAAGAACATCTTTAGTAGACAGCAGAATGTATCAAGAGTTAAAGAAGCAGGGCACAGTAATCCTTAGTGGCTCAACCAGGAAATATTATTGTATTTCTTGCGCCGTTCATAGTGGAGTGGTAAGCCAACGAGACAAACAAGAAAGAAGAGAATAAAAGAAACTCCCTTTTTTACCTTTTTAAATTTCTTATAATTATTTTATAAATTTAATTGTTTAAAGAAAGATGGTAAACTGTATTCAATTTCGCAACCTTCCTTCTCGATAACTTCAATGATTGCTCGAATTAGGAATGATTCTTTTAAATCATTATCTGGTCTATAGATTTTAACATTTGCGGTTGATCTAATTCTTAAACTATAGTTTTCAGCAATACCAGTTATCTTTTGGTCTGTTTGTAGTTTGATTCCGAGTAAACCTAACTGATAGTGAGACACAATAAATAGGAT
>JARRLT010000146.1:18720-21439 GCA_037386725.1 Promethearchaeota archaeon | reverse complement strand
TTCTAAAAAATTTTGATAATTAAATTATTTTTGGTGCTTCTTTTGAATAGGCTATATAGAGTCTAAGATTCTATTTTTTGAATTTAAGACCATGGAGTTCATCCTTTGAGCATTGTGTCTAGATTCAAGGTAATGAAAATTGAAATACATTTTTCCTCTCATTGTATAAACTAGAACTGTGATTGCTCCCATCGCAAAGGAAATTGCTCCATAAAATGATTCTATCAAAAATTTTTTAGAATCTAAATCAATACCCAATCGATCTAAAGACCCTAAATTTGTAATTGCAAAAGCTTCTTGAGGAACTACTATTTCGAAAAATAAAGGAGCTAAATCTTTGAGAACACTTAATGAGACTCCTGTATGAACTATTTTGAAGATTTTGTACACACTTTTATCTCGTAAAGATAAACGCAGTTTCTTTTGATACCTTTTAACATTTTCCCAGAAATCATATTTATCTTTATATTTCATTTTCACTATAGCTGCACCAGCGTATAATCCAAAAGCTTCGCCAATTGGATAATTTAATCTCCCTCTCAGATTTACTGGGTTATTAATAATAGAGATATCCGGCAAGAACGCAGTACAAATCGCACTATGAACTGAAACCCGTCTCTTTTTACATCGATGAATAAACAGATCAGTCTCCTCATTAGATAAGTTCCATGAAATTAATCTCAAATCATCCTCTTTATAATCAGAAGCATAATGTAGGTGTTCTTTTCTTTTACCATGTCTGAGAAAATAATAAATTTTAAACAAAAATAAGAAAAATTTGGCGCGAAAAGCAGATTTTGGGATTTTCTTTCTGATTTTTGATGGAAAAATATCTTCTTTATTCATAGGTGAATTGATTGGAGATATTTCAATATCAGGATCATTTAAAAAGCCACTGATATCTCTCATTAAAAAAGCCATAGACAAACCATCAGTAATTGTATGCTGAGCACAAAGTATAAGGTCTGAACGTTCCAAAGAATGAAGAAGAGTGACTCGAAAAAGTGGTTTTACAGGATCACTAATATCGAATGGCGTTTCGAGATTTTTAAGAAATAATTTAGTCGTTTTTGACTCATTTTCAAATTCTAATGTCTCGATAGGGATTTCTCCAACGTCTTTTGAGGTAAACCAGTAAAAATCTTCATTATCACCTTGAATTCTGACTCTTAATAATGGATGTTTTTCTTGAGTTTTCTTTAAGGCCAACTTCAGTTCATCTATGAGGATTGGACCCTTAATTGATAATACAACGACTAAATTATAAGGTTGCCCAATAGAGAAATTGAAGTATTCTAAATCATTTTTCTTTCCATCAGAATCGGACCCATTTTTTATTATATAAAAGATAAAAAAATATGTTTATTTTTAAATTTTTGGAGCTTCTTTTAAGTAAGCAGCTTTCCCGTCTAGTGATGCATAAAAATGATTCGACACTTCTTGAAACTCTTCTGATGAAAAATCAGGAAATACAACTTTTTGCATTAATTCGACATCAATCTTTCCCTCTTTTACAACTTGTTCCCCCGCTTTTTTACAAACATTTTGAATCGTGTCTAAAATTTCTTTATATCCTCGATGTTTTTTGTTTTAATATGAGGCATCCTTTTATGTATTTTATATATGAAATAAACTTTAAGAGAGATTGTACCAATGAAAATTTTGATAATATATTATACTATCTGCTTTAATACAAAAAGAGATTGGGCTTTCTATAAGTTTTTAAGACTTGCTTCCAATAATTATTCAATTAGTTTTTCATACTAAATTTAGACAAAATTAAATTCAACATTTTAAATTTAATAATAAGAAAATATCTAAGTGACAAAATATGGGAATTATAGGTGCATTTATTCTTCCTCATGGATCTATGGTTTTAGCTCCAAAGAAGAACGGGATGCCAAAGCAGGTAATTAGGTTACATAATGAAATGAAAAAAGTTGGGAAAATTATTAATGAGTTATCTCCTGATATGATTTTTTTAACAACACCTCATAGTGTTGCATTATCTCATGATTATGGGATATATTTAAACAAGGGTGCGAGTGGGACAGCAGAGTGGAATGGTGAGTATAAAGAATTTGGTATAAATATAAACTTATCTCAAGATTTGTCTACTAAACTTTTAAACTTCTTAGAAGGGAACAAGATTGCTGTTCAAGGAATTTCCACTTATTCATCAAGCGTAAATATTCCTTTACGATGGGGTGAGGTGGTTCCTCTTTGGTTTTTGAAAGATCTCCCGTCAAATCCAGAATATGTTATTCTTTCTCAACCACTGAGAAGGTCAGAAAATACTAAAGATATGATATCAGAATCAATTTCATTAGGAAATAATTTGAAAAAGTTTTTTGAATCAACCGATAAACGAGTAGTCATAATAATAAGTGGTGATCTTAGTCACACGCATGAAAAAGAGGGTCCATACGGATTTTCAGAAGAAGCAGAAATTTGTGATAAGATGATTCAAGATTGGGCAGCCAGTTTGGATAGTCAAATTCTAATTGATAAAGTTATCCAAATTTTAGATAAAGCATTGTGTTGTGGATTAATAGGGTTTGCAATTCTCCAAGGAATGATTGGAGATGACAATTTTAAACCAAATGTTCTAATTCGAGAAGCCCCCAGCTATTATGGAATGATGGTTGCTTCATACCTCAAATAAAATTAATAATTTGGAATAAGGAAAAAATAGAATTAATTTTTCAATCCTTTAACT
>JARRLT010000146.1:0-18706 GCA_037386725.1 Promethearchaeota archaeon | reverse complement strand
TTATAAAAAGCTATTTAAATTTTTTAATTAATAAATAAATTTCTCGATTCATAAAGATTAATCAGGTTTAATTTCAATTGGTAACGAAAAATAAAATATAGATCCCTCATTTCTTCCCTTTGACTCCACCCAAATCTTTCCTCCATGCAATTCTATTATCTTTTTTGAGATATATAAACCTAAACCTGAACCCTCAGAAACTATATCCAATCCTTTACCATATCGTTCAATTTTACCAAATTTTTTAAATATTTTTTCCTTCTCGGCAGAAGTTAAGCCAATTCCATTATCTTTAATTGATATAATATAATTTTTCTCTTCTTTTTCAGAGGATATCAAAATTTTTCCATTTGAAGGAGTGTATTTTATAGCATTACTTAATAAATTCATGATTACTTCATAAATTCTCTCTTTTTCCATCATTGTTATCATTTTGTCTTGAATATCTAAACTTAACTCATGATTTCTTTTTTGTATCATACCAGTTAAATCTCGAATACAAAATCTTATTAAAAAAGTTAGATCTTCTTCTGACTTTCCCAACTTTATTTCTTTTGACTCTAATTTTGAAGTTTCTAAAAGATCTTTTATTAAAGATTCAAGGCGGTCGCACCCTTGCTTTATTTCATATAGAATTGAAATGGTATAAGGATCTAACACTTTATTATGTTGATTTAATAACAAATTGGTATACCCTTTTATAGAAACTAGCGGTGTTTTTAATTCATGGGATGTTCTACTTATAAGTTCTGATTTCAATTTATTCAATTCTTTTAACTCATTTTCTGCCCTTTTAGCTTTTGATATATCGATTAATGAAAGGATTGTCGCTAAATTACCTTTATAAATTATATATTTAGAAATTACTTCAATCCATTTTATTCTCCCCAATTTTGTCTTTATACGACATTGATATTGTAGCATTGATTGTAAATCATCTCTCTTTCTTGAGTCTAACTTCTTACGAACATAGGCTAAATCTTCTTTTTGTATTACATTTAAAGTATCTTGATTAGACCATCTTTGTATTTCATCAATTGGATATCCAATGATATTTGAAAAAGCTTGATTAACAAATATAAACGATCCCTCTTGGATAATTGAGAGCCCCAATAAAGACTGTTCAGCAATGGTTCTGAATTTTTCTTCTGATTCTACTAACTTTTGTTCAGTTATAACCCTATCTGTAATATCAATCCAAAATCCGATTATTTCTAAAGGATTTCCTTTCTCATCATAAATTAACTTTAATTCATCTCTCATCCAATAATATTCTCCATCCTCGAATTTAAAGCGATATTCATGGGTATGATATCCCTTTTTATATAATTCAGAAAGTTGAGATAGAACTCGTTCTTTATCTTCAGGATGGATATGATCCAACCAAAAATTGGGATTATCAATGAAATCTTTAGGAGTATAACCCATTAGCTCTTTTACATTTTCGCTAATAAAAGTAGCAGCATAATCATCTGACACCTTAGAAGTGTAAATTATTGCGGGATTTGAAGAAACAAGATATTTGAATCTCTCTTCAATCTTTTTCTCTTCTGTTACATCTTTGGCGATACAAAGTATCCCTTCTACGATAGGGTAGATATTTATTTCATAATATCTCATTTGTCCACTGGGAATGAAAAAAGAATCTGTAATACGTTCTGCTTTACCTTTACTGATAACCCTTTCGTAAGCTTTAAAAAATGAAGTGTTCTTAATATCCGGGAATACTTCATAAATTTTATGCCCCAAAAGATCTTTAATTGACATATTGATTAATTCCCCTGCACCCTTGTTGACTAAAATAAATTCCCAATCTCTATTTAATGCATAAACACCATCCGTAATAGAATCTAGCAACATTTTATACTGATTTGAAATTTCATGATACTTTTCTTCCGATTCTTTGATTTTTTGTTCTACTTTTTTACGTTTGGTAATATCCATAATTATAACGAA
Source organism: Promethearchaeota archaeon (assembly GCA_037386725.1). Classification (GTDB taxonomy): domain Archaea; phylum Asgardarchaeota; class Lokiarchaeia; order Sigyniarchaeales; family SOKP01; genus JARRLT01. The sequence continues at coordinate 16,750 of JARRLT010000146.1, read as the reverse complement.
ATCTGCTGGTCTACCTTTAAACATTATTGGTTTAGAAAAGTTGTCAATCCATATTATTTCACCCGACTTCTTTATCCCACGATATTTATAATTTGCAATAATACTTTTATCTCCATCCTGTTTTTTGGCTAATTGGTTTAAAGCAAATTTTCTATCTTCTGGATATATGGCATTATATACATCATTTAAATCCCAATTCATCATTTCTTCAATAGAGTAACCGAATATCTTTGCATAAGTTTGGTTAATATATTGCATTTTATTATTTTGTGCTATACAAATACCCATTAGAGATTGTTCAGTAATTATCCTAAATTTTTCTTCAAATCCTTTCAATTCCTCATCTATTGCTTTTATTTCATTTATATCTATTATAGAGCCAATAGCTTCAACAGGACTTCCCGTATCATCTTTAATTAATTGGACTTCATTTCGCATCCATCTATAAGATTCATCATTTAGTTTTAAACGATAATCAAATTTTAAAAATTCTTCTTTATATAATTTAGAGAGAGTGGAAAGAACATAGTCTACATCATCCGGATGGATATGAGTAATCCAAAAATCTGAATTTTCTACAAAAATATTTGGCTCGTACCCCCATCTTTCACTAATATTCTCACTTATAAATGTGATACCGTAATCTCCTGAAATTTTTGATGTATAAATAATTGTGGGATTTGAGAAAACAAGGTGCCTTAATCTAGATTCTGATTCAGATAATTTTAGTTCTATACGTTTTCTCTCTGAAATATTTTGAATTTGAGCTAAATAATAATTTAACGCTTCTTTTTTTCCTAAAAATAAGGGTGTAAATAGTATATCAATCCAGATCTTTCCCGAATTATTGGTCTTATATAACTTCTTTTCCTTAACTAAGTCAAAATCAATCAATCTTTCAAATTTTACAATTTCTCCCTTTTTTAATTTATTTAGATATTGATCAGGGACGTTCTGATAATTAAATAGTTCAAATCCTTTAATTTCCTTTTTATCAAGTAATCCAAAAAGTTTTATGCAAACTTTATTTAAATCAATTAATTTTCCATTTGAACTAAACAGTCCCATTCCAATTGGAGATTTTTTATAAATTGTTTTAAATACTGATTCAACTGTGTCATTTTGCTTGATACTAATGTTGTTCAAACAAAAAACATCCTAAAAATTATTCAAAATTATAATTCTAAAATTCTTTAATAAGTATGGATAAAAGAAATTATTTTAAACCTTCTTATTATTAATTATAATTCTTTTTTCTTTTTGAAGATATATCTGTTATAAGTTCATAGGAATAGAACGTTTAATTTTTAAAAAAATTAATTTTAAAAATAAGTAAAACAGTTCAACATAGAATCGTTTATTTTCATAAAAAGTTAAGATAAATAAATATTCTATTTACTAAAACACATGATTCTACTGGCTTCAAATATAATAATATATTCTATTTCACAACAAGATTTGAGAAAAATTAGTATGTTTAATGAAAATTCTTGTCAAAAATGTGGCACTTGTTTAAACGGATGTCCTTATTTACATCTTAGCGAAAAAGATGCTAAGATTGAATTACATAGGCACCACAACAATATTTAGTCCCTCCAATTTTTGGATATTCGTCTAATATATGCATTTCTGTTAAATCTGTTTGAACCATATGAAAATCCTCCCGAAAGTAAAACTATGTTTTATCTTGGATGTGGACTCTCTTATGTTCAAACAGATTTAACAGAAATGCATATATTAGACGAATATCCAAAAATTGGAGGGACTAAATATTGTTGTGGTGCCTATGTAAAATCTTTTGGTGAAAGAGAAATTAAAATAAAAGGAAAAAATCTTTTAAACCAATTTTTGAGTTTAGGAATTGAAAAGATTATCATTTTTTGCCCTGGTTGCTTAAGAATGATGGAGATGTACTCAAATCTGATTCCAGAATTTAAGGAAAAAATAGAAATTCAAACATTTAGTAATTACCTTATTCAAAAAATAGAAAATGGCGATATTTTCTTTAAACACAAAATAGATAAAAATATTACTTTCCACGATCCATGTTCATGGAGGAATTTAAGTCAAATTATTTTTGAAGGACCAAGAAAACTTCTTAACCTATTAGGAGCTCATGTTGTTGAGATGGAACACAATTACAAAAAGACGTTATGTTGTGGTTCTCCGCTGCTAAGTTCGTCAGAGGATTACTTTAATAAAGTTTCTGGATTAAGGATTTCAGAGGCTCAGAAAGCTGGAGCAGATTATATTGCTGTAAGTTGTACTGGTTGTTTAGCTTTAGCGAAACCAGCACAAAGAGAAAACATAGAAGTATATCATATAATTTTAGTTGTTTTAACGATAATCATGTTACTCTTTTCTTTAATATTTTCCAAAAGTTCTTCCCCATAACTTGTTCCCCCACCTTCCTCAGAGAGGATTTCAAATAGCAATTTGATATATTCCTTAAATTTTTCTTTTTTAGCGTTACAAATAGGACAATTGTCTGGAGCTTCACCTTCTAATGTATATCCACATACTTCACACACTTGAATCGGCCCCAAATCTAACTTTTTGTTCTCATCAATAGCACTTTTAGCTTTTTCATATAATTTTTTGTGTTCTCTTTCTGTTGCTATTGCCCATTCGAATGTTCTTAATGCACCTTTCTCATCTTGAAATTTCGCTACTTCGATGTATGTTGGGTACATTTCAGTTATTTCAAAAGTTTCACCGTCAATTCCTAATCCTAAATTCTCGGTGGTATTTCCAGGACCAAAAGCTCCCATGAATAAATTCTGCATGAGAAATTGCCCTAAAAAGACGAGCGACTTCTGGAAAGCCTTCCTTTTCGGCAGTTTCTGCAAAATGGAGATATCTCATATGTGCCATACTTTCTCCGCCGAAAGCATTAACTAAATTTTGTTGTGTTATATCTCTCATATTATTAACTTTTTTCTTTATTTTAAAATTAAGATTAAAAATAAAAAGTGTGTTAAAAAACTATTTTTAATAACTCATTAATTTTCTAAAAATGGCATCAAAAAATTAAAAATATCCTATTTGATCGAAAAACCATGCTTTTCAAAAGGATTCTTTGATATTTTGTAATAATTTCCTGCTATATAAGATATTTGATCTTGTTTTGATGGATCTAGAACATCATTATTCAATATATCTTCATCAACATTTACGGTCATGACTTCTCCTAAATATATAACATGAGTTCCTAATTTAGTTCTCTTTATTACTTTGCATTCAATATTTATAGGAAATTCTTTTAACAAAAATCAGTTTCCCGGATGTTTCTTGAAAAAGGGATGTTAATAACGTATTCTTTAAACTTTTCAATAATTTGATAAGAATAACGTGAAGGTCTGATAGATATTGACATTATTGGAGGTTTTGACACAACCCTAGCTACCCAAGCTAATGTAATTAGATTTGATTTTTCCCAATTTCCAACAGAAATAACCACTGCGGGAGATACTATTGGAACAGAAGATAGGTTAATTTGTTTTTTCATAAAATTTACTATCTTTTATAATTTAAAAGAATTATGTGACATTTATTAGTTCTTTTATCTGTATTCAAAAAAATTGGAATTTCAAAATAGATAAGAAAGAAAATTTTGATTATTTTTCTAACTAACTCATTGCTTAAAGCTTTATAAATAAAATTAGGATTTTTATCAAAACTTTAATTATTTAAACATTATTTCCTTAATCAATTATATAGAATTTCTTAAATTCTTATTTTTTTATGAATAATTTAACTTTATATGATGTTGCGCTAAGAAATGGGGAGACAATTTCAATACCATCAAAGAGTCATTTTAGTGTAGGAACCTCGCCTTATTATGCTCATCAAAACGGTATTGCCATAGACATTTATCATCATTTAACATTAAATAATTATTCAGTATATAGTCCTGTTTCTGGAGAGATTGTGTTAACAAAAATTTTAAAAGCTCCGAAACCAAAATTTCCTGAAGGAGAAGATAAGGAATATTTAATTCAGATACGCAGTAAAAAGAATCCTAAAATAATGTTTAAAATCCTTCATGTTAATACACAGTTTAAGAAAGGAGATATTATTGTAAAGGGTGACATTCTTGGAAAAACAGTCAGAAATGGCTATTTTGCTCCCTGGTCGAGTCCACACTTACATCTAGAAATTCGGAAATTTGGGGATATTAATAGAGCAAAAGGGGGATTACCTTTTTCCTTCCTTATGGGAAAGATTAAAACAAAAAAGATCTCTGAAGATAAAATATCCCATATTCCAGTTAATATATTTCATAAATTTCCAGAATTTCTATTAGGAAAGTTTCCAAAAGAACATTATCTAAAATTTGGTCATATTTCTGGGTTAAAAGCTTCATATAATAAAGTAAAATGTATTATAGATGGGGGAATCCCATTATATGATAATGGAATTCTTCTGCTTCCAAGTGAAATTTTTTCAAATGATAAAAAATATAAAAAACCTGTTTACTTTGCTAATTGGGAAATAGGAAAGATATATAATTTTCGTAAAAAGTTTGGGTTTATTAAATTCGATAAAGTCCAGTTATTTTTAGGGGGTGTAAGACTTAAAGGGATATCCTTATTCTTAGCTAAAAATTTTCCTTTTGCAAAGTTTATTCCTGAAAAAAGGAACGCCTTTAAAAAAATAAAAAGGAATATATTGGAGTTTAAAATTAATATGTAAAATAAATAAGAAATTTTGGCTCCTATTACAAATTGAACTTAATATTTTTATTGCATTAAAAGTTGCTTTTTTTAGATTCATTTAGATTATTGAATAGTTAAGTTTAAAATTCAAAATATCCTATTTATATTAGATTCGTAAAGAATCACTTTGATTTTAAACTAAAGTATGGAATTTTTCCAATAATTTTTTTCTAAAATCGAAAATTTTAATATAAAATAATGAAATATAAAGTAACACAAGGTAAGTTAAATGGCAAAAGGAACTGTTAAGTGGTTTAACTCACGTAAAGGCTACGGATTTATTAGCTCAGAAGAGGGCGAAGATGTATTTGTTCATTATTCAGCCATAAAGGGCGAAGATGATGAATATAAAACTTTAAATGAAAACGATAAAGTTGAGTTCGAAGTAGTAGAGGGCAAAAAAGGACCTCAAGCCTCAGAAGTGGTTGTAACCGAGAGAGCTCCTCGACAGTATAATAAAGGTCGAAGAGGCTTTCGCTTTTAAGTAAAAACACATGTACTTCATGCTGTGTTTAGGTAACTGGCTATAATAGTAATTGCATTCTCCTTACTCAAAACCGCGTGCGGGTATTAAATAAAATTCTATTGAGAAATTCTTCGATTTTTATTTTCCAAATTTGAGATTTTCTTGTTTTGTTTTATCTATAATAAAGTTTATTTCCTCATCTGTTGTTTGATGAAAATAATTGTAATATATTCTAACCGAAAACCTATATGATTTTACTTGATTAGTGCAAATAACAAAGTCAAAAGCCTCTTTAAGTTCTTTTAAAATGCTCGCAGGGCATAAATTTAGTTTAGGATTTAACTATTTAATTAGAATTCTCGTCAAAAGGAAGCGTAAAGTAAAAAGTAGAGCCCTTGTTTCTTCCCTCTGACTCCACCCAAATCGTCCCTCCATGTAATTCAATAATTTTCTTTGAAATATATAGTCCAAAACCTGCTCCATCGCTTAATATATTGTATCCCTTTCCGTATCGTTCAATTTTACCAAATTGCTGAAAGAGTTGAGTTTTTTCATCCTCTGTAAAACCTAGTCCTGTATCTTGGATTGACACAATAATGAAATTTTCTTTAAGTTCAGTTTTAATAGTTAGCTTGCCATTAGGGGCGGTAAATTTTAGTGCATTTGTTAATAAGTTCCCAATCACTTCATGTATTTTTTCCTCTTCAAATTTTATTACGAGAGTGTTATGAATATAACAATCAATTGAAATTTTTCTAAATTTTGCAAGTCCTCTTATCTCTTTTACATTCCTTCTTATAACTTCTGAAAGATCTGTCAAACTTTTATGAAGTTGAAATGCTCCTGATTCTAATTTTGATGTATCTATAATATTTTGAATTATAAATTCTAATCTTTGACAACCTGATTTTATTTCATTAATAATTGATAATGCTTCGGAATTTAATTGGGATCCGTATAATTCTAAGAAAAGATCAGCAAAACCCTTTATCGAGACCAAAGGTGTTTTAAGTTCATGTGAAGATCTACTCAAAAGTTGCGATTTCATATTATTCAACCTTATTATTTCTTGTTCGGCTACTTTTCTCTGGGTTATATTATCAAAAGTAGTTTGAATGAGATTCTTATTTCCTTGTTTTACCAATATGCTCTTTATTTCTAGCCAAATTTCTTTATTGCCATTTTGTGTAATCTTTAATTCCAAAGGTAGAAATTCACTTCCATTTATCAAGGCTTTAAATCTTTTACTAAGTATTTTTTTATTCTTTTGGAATACTGGTAATTGGAAAATATTCTCTCCTAAAACTTCCTCTTTTTTGAGCCTATATAATTCTTCGAATGATTTGTTACAATCAATAATTGAACCATCTAATCTAATTAGAAGAATGGCATATGGAGAATGATTGAATAATAACTGATATTTAAGTTCAATCTCCTTTTTCTCAGTTATATCAATAATTATTCCGCGGGTTCCTTCGGTTTTTCTATCATTATCATAAAATCTTTGATATCGTGACCAGACCCATTTAATTTTTCCACTTTTTGTTGTTATTCTATATTCCTTTACATTTATTAATTTAGAACTTTTATGAAAATTATTTACTTCTTGAAAGATCCGCTCTTTATCTTCCGGATAAATTATCTGATCCCACTTTATTTTTCCTGATAAAAAATCTTCTTCACTGTATCCCGTGATCTCTTTTACTGCACCATGAAAAAAACTTCCACTAAAATCACGATAACCTTGGTATGCAATACCATTAAAAGTATTTATAAAGCTCATGTATATTTCTTGAGATTGCTGTGTTTCTAATTTTAATCGTTTATTATATTCTGATTTTACATTCTTTAATGAAGATTCAACATTTTTTAAATTGGTTATATTAATTGTTCGTTTTAGAGCTCTCATTATAATTTCGGTTAACTCTGAGGGCATAACTTCTGTAATCTTTCGATTTAGAAAATTTTCAGGTGGAACATATAATAAATTTAGATCTCCATAAAAATCCAAAAATGTACCTTCATATGAAACAATAAAAATAAGGTCTTTAAAGGTTTCAATGAACTTTTTTAATATAATATCAGAATTTTTTATATCTTTTTGATCCTTAATCATTTTGCCACTTGAAAATTATAAGAAAAAATGTTTTTACAAAAATATTTTTGGATTAAAATGAAAATAGGATATTTTCTTATATAACACTTTTTAAATTGTTAAAAAATCAATATTGTAGTACGAGAAAGCTTCTTTTAACTTTTTAACTAATTTAACAAAAGAAACCCTTCTAACATATTTAAACTAAAAACAATAAGAAATCGTTTCTAAGGAAAATTATTAAAATCTAAAAAGGAAAAAAATTTACTAATATAAGTTTTTTATCCAGTAACGTTCTCAAATTTAAAATAAATTTATATTCGGTTTTACACTGAAAATTATTGGGATATTAGATATATTCCTTATTCATGATTATTTTGTCATTAGTGAAATTTCTGACTTAAATAGACGGTATTTAATGTTAAATAATTAAATGGAGGAAATCTATTTGGATAATTTAAAAAGTTATTATAAGGAAAGAAAAAATGAATATGAAGAGATTTATAATAGACAAGATCCCGAGAGACTAAAGGAACAATTAATTATCAAAGATAAATTAGTTGAGTTATTATATCAAAAGAATTTACTTGAAATAGGTTGTGGTACTGGTTATTGGACAAAGTTTATATCCAAAACCGCTTTAAAAATAACTGCTACTGATTATAATCAAGATGTTCTCGATATAGCAAAATCAAAAGATTATTATTGTGATGTCGAGTTTGAAGTAGAAAATGCATATAATCTTGGATTTGAAAATTCTTTATTTAATGCTGGTGTTTCGAATTTTTTAATTTCTCATGTTCCTAAGAGTAAGTTATTTCTTTTCCTTTCTGAGTTCCACAGAGTATTAACTGAGAACTCTATCGTTTTTATTGCTGATAATGTTAATAATGAGAAATATGGAGGTACTCTTATTCAAAATAAAGATGATAAAAACACATATAAATTAAGAAAATTGAAGAATGGAACAGAATTCAAAATCATAAAAAATTATTATACAATGAATCAGATTTATAAGATATTTAAGCAATTTGATAATAATCTAACTGAATCAAATATTTTTTATGGAACAAATTTTTGGTTTATTTACTATATTTTACAGAATAAAAAATGTTCATAACATTTTATATATTGAATCACATTCAATAAAAAAATTTATAATTCTAAAAAATAATATAAAATTAATGATCTCTAATAATACTGATACAATAATCGTTCTAAAAGAAAAACTTCTTTTAGTTGGTTTGCTCTCAGTATTATTATAATTAGCGAAATAATCCACTTGATCTCTTTCTTTACTTTTATGGATTTTTTGGCCGTGGCCATTCCGGTCAATGGATTTGCGACCATATCCACCGAGGGCTATCAGATGGGAAAAAGCAAAAATTTTTGAAGCAGACCCTATTCAGGGGAAGGAAAAAAAGTTTATAACTATTCCTTATCCTTATACTTCTGGGACATCACATATAGGGCATGGTCGAATTTATGTAAATGGAGATATATTTGCTAGATATTATCGAGCACAAGGTTTTAATGTACTTTTTCCGATGGCTTTTCATATCACAGGAACTCCTGTGTTGGCAATTTCTTCAGCTATTGAAAGAGGCGAAACTGAAGCAATTAAAAGGATGGAAGAATATGTATCTATTCATACTAAAAATCAAGAAAAAGCGCAAAAAATTGTTAAAAGTTTCAAGAATCCTAGCAATATAGTGAAATATTTTTCAGGAACAATTAAAGAGGATTTTCGATCAATTGGATTTAGTATTGATTGGAGAAGAGATTTCACAACAGGAGATAAAACCTATAATAAATTTATAGAATGGCAATTCAATCATTTATATGAGAAAGGATATATAGAAAAAGGAAATTATCCAATACTATTTTGTCCAAATTGTGCAAATGCTGTAGGAGAAGATGATATTCAAGGAGGAGATGAATTAGATTTGGATATTAAAGAATTTATTTGCATTAAATTTCCTTTTTTGGATGGATTTTTAGTAGCATCAACTCTTAGACCCGAAACATTATTCGGTGTAACTAATATATGGATAAATCCTAAAGAACTTTATATTAAATCAATAGTTGATAATGAAATTTGGTATATTTCAAAGAAAGCTGGGGAACTATTACGTAATCAAGCAAAAAAAGTTCAAATCCAAGAACAATTTCAAGGTGAGAAATTAATCGGAAAAAGTGTTAATAATATCTTTAATATAGGAAAAATCCTGATTCTTCCCGGTCATTTTGTTGATGTTTCTACTGCTACGGGTGTAGTCTATTCTGTTCCAGCTCATGCCCCATATGATTACATTGCATTAGAAGATTTAAAAAAGGATAAGAAAGAAGTTGATTACTATCATCTCGATTTTAATGAAATTCAAAGAATAAAACCTATTAAAATAATTGATATAAACGGATTGAATGGAATACCTGCTCAAAGATTTTGTAAGAATTATGATATTAAAACTCAACATGATATAGAGAAATTAGAACAAGCAACATCTGAAATATATAAATTAGAATTTTACAATGGAATTCTTAATGAAAATTGTGAAGGATTTGCGGGTTTAAATGTTCCAGATGCTGTAAAAAAAGTTAAAGAAGTATTATTTGAAAATAAAATGATAGATAGAATATATTATCATGTGTCTAAAGATTTAAAGTGCAGATGTGGGGAGAATGTTATCATTTCTATTTTAGAAGATCAGTACTTTCTAAATTATAACGCAGAAAAATGGAAAGAAAAGGCTTTTAAGTGCTTAAACCAAATGGAAATTATTCCGAATAAATATCGTTTAAATTTTGAAAAAGCATTTGAATGGTTGGATAAAAGGCCATGTGCGAGAAGAAGAGGATTAGGAACTAAGTTGCCTTTTGATAAAGAATGGATAATTGAATCTTTAAGCGATTCTACAATTTATATGTGTTTTTACACTATTAATCATAAAATTAAAAAATATAATATTAAACCTGAACAATTAATTCCAGAACTATTTGATTTTATCTTTTTAAATAAGGGATCAATTAAAATTATATCTACCAAATCCAGAATTTCGGAACAATTACTGCATGATTTGCAAAATGAATTTAATTATTGGTACCCAGTCGATCATCGACATACCGCAATAATGCATATCTCCAATCATTTATCATTTTTCATTTTTCATCATGCTGGAATATTTCCTGAAAAATCATGGCCTAAAAGAATAAGTTTAATCGAACCAGTTATAATAGAGGGAGAAAAAATGGGTAAATCAAAAGGAAACATCATGTCCTTAGCAGAAATCCAAAGAAAATACTCTAGTGATTTGTTTCGTTTTTTCATTTCTCATGCCGCTGATTTAGGTGTGAAATTGAATTGGAGAGAAAAGAGAATATTCTCTGCTAAAAAACACCTAAATAATTTTTACCAATTTATTCAAGAAATAATTGAAAACGAAGAAAGATTACCTTTTAAATATGACGAGATATCATCTAAATATTCGAAAGCAACTTTATCTAAAATTTTAGAAACATTTAAGAGATCTGAACAAGCTCTATCTCGACTAAATTTACGAAATTACTTACAATTCGGATTTTATGATATTTTCAACCTATTACACAACTTTAAAAGATTTCATAATAATGAAAATGAATACAATATGATTGTTGAATATGTTATTCCTTTGTGGCTGGAACGTTTAAATCCAACTGTTCCTCACTTAACAGAAGAATTATGGGCAAATTTTGGAGGTGATGTACTCTTATCTGGTAAAGTTTGGACTGCTATTAATGGTGCATTCATTGATAAAGAATCAGAAAAGGAATTTGACTATATCGAATCAATCATCGAGGATATTATGAAAATTAAAAAAGTTCTAAAAACTAAGAAAATAGATAAAATTTATTTATATATTTGTCCTAAATGGAAATATATTGTAAATGACTTAATAATAAGATTAAATGGTGAATTTAAACAGATTATTGATGCTATTGAGGATTTAAATATTAGAGTGGAAAAGAAGCAACTTTTCCATTACATTAAAAATCAAATAAAAAATCGAATATGGGATCATTATAATATAAAAATTAATGAAGAAGTAGTTTTAAGAGAATACAAGAGTTACATTATTAACAAAATTGGAATTCAGATTATCATAAATTCTAAATATGATCCTCAGAATAAATCCTTTAAAGCAAATCCTCTAAAGCCAGCGATATTTATGACATAAAGTCAAGAGAGAAATATATTAATTTTAAAAATTTTTTCTTAATTTCAAATTTTCAAAAAAGATATAACTGGATGTTAAAGATACATAAATATATTATATTTAAATTAAAGTATCTTTGAATTTATATCAAAAAAATTTTTTATTACTATAAAAAATCAATATTATGATGTAACAATTTTTAAGAAAAAAGAGAAGAAACTTTATCATCAAGTGTTTTTGAAGATTCTGCTAATATTTTATCTATATTATCCTTGAATTCCGAAAATTTAGAAACATCTGCAAATTCCATTCCATGATATTTTTGTTTGAATTGTTTAAGGATTTTGGTAAGTAACGGCATTATTTTTTATTTAAGGTGCTTATTAAATTCGCTTTCTTTGTCAAATATAACGTATACATATACATTAGTCAGATTTTTCTTGTTATTTTCAATTTTATCGTGCTTAAAAACAATATTGTATTTACTTCCCTCAAAGTATTCTACAGGTTCTAAAAAAGTTTCAGCAAAATTTAATAAGCTGGTCATAAATGCTGTTTTGGAAATTATGTTTATATTTTTATTATTTGCATCTCGATAATTAGCATATACTATAGGAATACTTTCAACTATTATACCTGATTCGTGAATTAACAATTACTCACCAAATACTTTATGAAAGATTTGCTTAAAAAGTTTTTACAATTTAAATCTAATCATGATAAATAAGATTTACTTTTGCTTCAAAAATAAAGTCTATTTTTTTATGTTCAAAACTGTAAATAATTAATAAGAAAAAGAAAAAAATAATTTTTTTAAAGGATTTTAAAATTTTAAGGCATAAAATCATCAAATGCCCAATAGTGGTCTTCTTCATCTTCGATAATCTTTTCAAACATTCTTTTTGTTTTAATATCTCCTAGTTTATTAGCTTTGTCTACTATTTTTCTATAAAGCACAATTGCGTAATCTTCAGCATCTCTATCTAATTTTATAAAATCATCTACATTTTTACCGATTTCTGGTAAAGGATCCACGTCAGCTTTTGCTTCTCTCTCAACTTCATAAATTCTTTCAGCTATCATTTCCATATGTTCCATTTCTTGGAGAAATGTTTTTTTAAGCAGTTCAGAAAAAACACTAGCTTTATTCTTATTTTGAGCAACTTCAATCGCAGATTTTTTCTTTCTCATTCTTTCTAATCCATCTGCTTTTTCATGTTGGGTAGTATATTGAACAATCGCAGAAATTTCACTAGCAAGTGCTTTATTGAGAAGTTCTATGTAATCTGGGGTAAAAATAGATCGCCATTCTGATTCTGGAGTCTCTCCTAAGTCCGGTTCCTCTTCTATATCTAAATAATCCTCAAACTTAAGGAGGTGTTCTTCCTCAGCACTATATATTTTAGTAAACATTTGCCAAGTTTCGCGATCGCCTAATTCTTTAGCTTTATTAATTACATCTCGATACAGTTCTAACGCTTCCTCCTCAGCCTTATATCCTAATTTAACAAATTCCTTTAATGAATCACCTATAATTACTTTATCTGGTTTTGTTGTGGCTTCTCCACCTAAAATATAGATTCTTTCAAGGATCATTGCTAAATGTTTCATTTCTTCTATACCAATTTCTTTGAGGAATTTCCCCAGTGTATCATATGTGGTATTATCTAAGAGATAATTCTCAGGAATAACTTTCCGAAGTAATTTTTCCATTTTTGTATGTTGTATCAAATATTGAGCTGAAACTTGAATTTCCCGAGCGACTGATTTATTTAATAACTCAAAATATTCTTCTGTAGGTTCGAATTTCATTATTATTTCCCACTCATTAAAATTTAGTTTAAATATAGATTAGTTCAATTAAAAACATTTTCTATATTTTTTATAAAATAAAATAACGAAAAATGATAATTAATTTTTGAGTTAGATTAAATTTAGTCAACCCTCATGAATAGTGTAAAAAATTCTTTTGTTTGAATATTGTTTGTATTTCTAGGTTCTATAAAGTCCCTTTTTTTATTCAACCCATATTTTTCCCCCGTGTAATTTAATCAATTCTTTGGAAATGTATAAGCCTAACCCCGAACCTTCAATGTCTATATCAAGACCACTACCATATCTCTCAATTTTTCCGAATTGGGTAAATAATTGTTTTTTATCTTCTTCATCCAATCCTATTCCTGTATCACTAATTGCTACTATATAGGAACTATTTTTCTTATCTATTTTAGTTGATATTCTTATTATTCCATTAGGGGGGGTATATTTTATAGAGTTTGAGATTAAATTTTGTAATACCTGGAAAATTTTTTCTTTTTCAAAATATGTAACTAAATTATCATGTATATTGACAATAATCTCTTGATTGCGCGATTTTGCGATTGGTTCTAACGTTTTAATAGAATAACTGATCAAAAAAGACAAATTTTCTTTATTTTTTGTAATCTCAACTTTATTTGATTCTAAAATTGCCGCATCTAAAATATCTTGCACCAAATCTTCAAGTCTTTCGGTTCCAGATCTAATTTCCTCAACTATTTCAACCGTTTCCTTATCAAATTTATCTGCTTTAGTTTCAATAAGTAAATCTGAAAACCCTTTTATAGAAACTAATGGTGTCTTTAATTCATGAGAAGTTCTTCTTAATAATTCTGTTTTTAATTTACTAATTTTTCTTAAATTATTCTCGGCCTTTTTTTGTTGGGTGACATCAATTAAAGATACTTTTTTGAAGTAACTATTCTGCAAGTATACATTATAGGAACTTCTGGATTAAATTCAAAATCTTGAGTAGAATTATTAGCTAGTGATAAATCTTTTTTATAAATTATTGATCGTAAATCCTCATATGTCCAATTTTTAATCTCATCAATTGGATATTCCAAAATATTCGCGTAAGCTTGATTTAAATACTTAATTTCCTTGTTTTGAAATATGACAATTCCTATAGCTGATTGATCTGCTATGGTTCTAAATTTTTCTTCTGATTCTTTTAATTTTCTTTCAGCTTTTTTACGCTCAGTTATATCTCTTGAAATATTAAGAAAGGCTGTTTTTCCGTTATATTTTATTACTTTTAAATTAATTTCTACTGGAATTTTCTTTCCATATTTTGTTACATGTTCAGATTCATAGAACATCTGACCTTTTTTTAGAGTTTTTTTGATACGTTCTGGAACATCATTAACGAATTTTTCAGATACAAAGTCAATTGGTTTCAGATTTACAATTTCACTTGAACTATATCCTAAACGTTTTTCCAAAACCTGATTTGCTTCCAAAATTTTACCGCTTAAATCATGTATCATAATAACATCAGATGCATTATTGAATATTGTTCGATACTTTTTTTCTGATTCCATTAACTTCTTTTCAGTATTTTTTCTTTCAGTAATATCCAACAAAATAATTAAATCAGCAAATTTATCATTATAAGTTACAGTTTTAGAATAAAGCCTCACCCACAAATTTTCTTTATTCTTTTTTATTCCTCGACAATTGTAACTCTTAATAATACTTTTATCACCATTCTGTTTTTTCTTAGCTTGCTCTATTACAAAATCTCTATCCTTGGGATGAATTATCTTCAAAAACTCACCTGGCTCCCAATTTTCAACTTCTTCTCTCTTATAACCAGTTATTTCCAAGAATACATCATTTCCTGGGTTCAGACCAAGTTGGTGAGCCAGGGAAATCATGGACAAGGTGTTACTTACGTTGTGTGCTCCCGCAAGGGGGGAGTTGAAGCTCGCCTCAAACCCTTGTGGCCCGGAAACATTGAAGCGGGTAGCACCAACGGTATATTCCGCCATCTTCCAATAAGAGATTGCTGTCTTGGTTTCGCTTTGGGTGCAGGTGAAGATTTCTTCATCGGAAAACCGGACGGAAAAATTCCTTCAAAATTAAATAATCCCACAACATAAGGTGAATTTTCAAATAAATGATGATATTTTTCTTCTGATTCCTTTAGTTTTTTATCTTTTAAAACGATATCAGTAATATTTGTCATTACTCCATCATATCTCATGAGTTTTCCATTATTATTGAACACTGGTACTCCATGATCCTTTATATATATAATATCTCCTGAATTTTTGTTAATTAACCTATATTCTAACAAAAATTCTGATTTTTTATTTTTAGCTTCATTATATTGTTTCAATACCTTATTTCTATCTAAAGGATGAATTGTTTTAATCCAGTGATTAGGATCCTTCAAAAAGGTTTCTGAATCAAATCCAGTCCAATCTTCCAACTTTTTAGATAAGAAAATTGTACTACCAATTTCATCTGGTAAGGAGGAATATATTGTTTCTGGAATATTTTCAAGAATGCTTTCATATCTCTTGACTATATTCTCAAATTCTTTTTCTGAAAATGTTTCTTTCATTATTTTTCATTTCTTATAAAACGATCTAAAACTTTGAGATATTTCTCGTAACTGATGATAATGATAATTTTTAATTCCCCACTTTACGAGATAGACTTTTCAATTAAGATAAATGGTAAAACTTTTAATAATTAATTAAATATTACATAAGTTTAATATTTATAACTATTAGTATTAAAATTCAGATAAAGTCTCTATGAAAATTGGAGAAATCGAATTTGAAAGATACACATCTCCAGACTTATAAAATTTTATTCCTTCTTGGTGGGCATTTTTAGCATTAATTATGAGAATAATTGGTTCATTAGTTCTTCTTTTTGCTACCTGAATCGCTGCTTTAATGGTATCACTAAGGTGGACATATTGACGGGATTTTCTTTTCAAACCATCAAATTTAATCTTTTGGTAGGCTTTTTTAGTAGTTCCATGATAAAGCATTTCTGGAATATAATTAAGCTCTATTAGTTGGATTTTATGTGGTACGCTATGGCCATAATAGGCCCTTATTTTCTTATCAATTATTTGAAAACGCTTTTTATCAGATGCTTCTATTAAATCTTCTAATAGACTCTTATCAATTTTAAAATCCTTAAAATGATTATTTAAAATATTAATGATTTGGTTTAAATCCGTAAAACCTTTCTCATCGAGTGATAACTCATATTTATATGGATTGTGTCTTAAAATATAGGAAAGGAATTTGGAAAGTTTAACGTATTTGCGATTCAAATAATCACATAACTATTTATTATGATAATATTAATATTAGCAATTTAATCTTCAAATTTAATAAAATATTCTTCAGTACTGTTTATTAGGCATTTCATTGCTGTGATCATATCATACTGTAATTCTTCCCATAATTCTTTATGATTAATACCTCTATCA
>JARRLT010000145.1:762-11523 GCA_037386725.1 Promethearchaeota archaeon | reverse complement strand
TTTTTTATATATGAGTTTATTTTAAATATCCATGATTGGAATAATTATTCAAGCAAGAACGGGTTCAACAAGATATCCAAATAAGGTTATTAAAAAAATACATGGAGATAAAAATATATTAGATTATTTAATTGAAAATTTAAAAACCTTAAATCAGAGAATTATTGTGGCTACTACAAATAAAACGCAAGATGATATAATTGTGGAGGTTGCAAGAAAAAATTCTGTTGATTACTATCGAGGCGACGAAGAAAACGTTTTAATGCGATATATCAATTCGGCTAAACAATATGGTATTTCAAAAATCATTAGGATAACAGGAGATAATGTTTTTATTCAACCTGAATTAATTAAACCTTTTTTACACATAACAAATGCAAGATAAAAAAGACTTAGAGCATGTTACATATTATATTTACAATCATCCAAGAGAATTTAATATTAAATATATAGATGTTCCTAAAAAGTTAAATCGAAATGATATAAGATTAACAATCGATACAGAGCAGGATTTTAAAAACTGTAGAAAAATTATTAGTTACTTAGATTTGAATAAATTAAAGTGGGATTTTGAAAATATTTTGAATTTTGTTTTAGATAATCCAGAAATTTTAAAGAATATGGAAAAGATAATACAAAATCAAGAGAAAAGTTAATTTTATAATTAAAATAGATTAGATTTAGTGAAATGAAAACTTTAATAATTATTCTAGGAATTGAAAGTGGTTCAAAAATACCAAAAATTTATTCACGATTTTTATTAAAAAAGCCATTAATCTTATATACAATTGATCTTGCAAAACAAATAGAACACTATGGAGACTTATTTGTTTTAACTGACGATGAAAATATAGCTCATATCTGTGAAATCAATAATGTTAATCCTATCTTTATTAAAGAGATATTTAACAAACCTATTAAGAATTTAACCAATAAATTTAATCAAATTTTTAATTATATTTTCGGTTTAACTTCCTTAAATTATGAGACCATTTTAATTTTAAATCCGCATTTTCCGTTAGTAAAAGCTGATAGTGTGAATAATAGTTTAAAAGATTTTTACAATAATAAAGAAATATCATACGCAATTACCGTTAAGGAAAGTAAATATTCCAAAAGAGAACTATGGTATAAAAATGAAAAAAATGAGAAATTTCAACCATTAAAAGTAAAAGAAATAAACAATTCTAAACAAATTTATGAAAGAATTAATGCTTTTAGTATTTTTAAGGAACCTATTTTACCTAATTATAAAATTAACATTGGAGAAAAGATAAAGATTATCAAACTTGACTTTCCAGAAAATTTAGAAGTCAAGAATCATATAGATTGGTGGATTATAGAAAAATTTCTGAAAAGAAAAAAGATATTGATTAGGGTTGATGGATATAGAGAAATTGGATTTGGACATATCTACCGTATGATAACTCTAGCTAATAGACTAATTGATCATGAGTTATTATTTGTTTCTAATGAAACTTTTATGGATGGAATTGAATTAATTAAAAATTCTAACTATCCTGTAAAATTCTTTCAATCTGATAAAGATTATTTTAAAATCATTGAAAATTTCAATCCAGATATAGTATTGAATGATATTTTGGATACCGATCAGAATTATATACAGAAATTAAAAGATAAAAATATTTTTGTGGTGAATTTTGAAGATTTAGGTAAAGGTGCCGAAAATGCGAATTTAGTGATAAATGCTTTATATGAAAGGAAAAATTTTCTAGAAAATCATTATTGGGGAAAAGAATATTATATTTTGAGGGAAGAGTTTCATTTAATTCCAAAAAAATAAGTAAAGAAAGATGTAACAAATATCTTGATCACTTTTGGCGGAACTGATCCTAATAATTATACATTAAAGATTTTAAAAATAATAAATGGATTAGGTTTAGAGAATATAAAAGTAAATATTATTTTAGGATTAGGATATAAAAATAAAGAAAGTTTATTACAATTCATTAAAAATAAGAATTTAAACGTGTTAATTAAACAAGACGTAAAGAATATTAGTAAGTATATGCATCTGTGTGATTTAATTTTTACATCTGCCGGAAGAACCGTTTATGAAATTGCTTCTATTGGCACACCAACTATAATTTTATGTCAAAATGAGAGAGAATTGCACCATACTTTTGCTATTAAGGAAAATGGATTGATAAATTTAGGATTAGGTTATAAATTATCAGATAAAAAAATAGAAGAAACCATTTTAAATGTTATTTATAATAATAAGTTGAGAGTGGAATTAAACAAAAAAATGTTAAAAAACAATCTCAAATTAGGAGCATCAAATGTTATAAGTTTAATTTATAGTCACTATGAACAATTTAAATCGGAGGTTTTAAGTTGAAAAATTTTAACGATATTATTGAAAAGAAAGGAATATTTATTATTGCCGAATGTGGCGTTAATTATTATGATATTGCTGAGAAACTCGATATTTCATTAATGGAAGCTGCTAAATTAATGATTGAAAAAGCTGCAGAGTCTGGAGCTGATGCAGTTAAATTTCAATCTTATAAAGCTGATAAATTAGCTTCAAAGAATTCTCCAGCTTATTGGGATTTAAGTGAGGAATCTACTAAAACACAATATGATTTATTTAAAAAATTTGATAAATTTGGAGAAGAGGAATATAAGGAATTAAGTTCTTATTGCAATTCAAAGAAAGTTATATTTTTATCAACTCCTTTTGATTTTGAAGCCGTAGATTATTTAAATAATTTAATGCCAATTTTTAAGATATCTTCATCGGACATAACGAATCTACCTTTAATAAAATATATTGCTTCTAAAAATAAACCAATATTTTTATCTACAGGGGCATCTGATATAGGAGAAATTTATGAAGCAGTAAATATAATCAAATTAATTAATGATAAGCAAATTTCATTAATGCATTGTATACTTAGTTATCCTACGGACTACAAGGATGCTAACTTAAACATGATAAAACATTTAAATAAAATATTTCCTGATTGTTTAATTGGTTATTCTGATCACACTAAAACTGATAATTGCTTGCTTGTTTTAATTTCAGCATATTTAAAAGGAGCTAAAATAATTGAGAAACATTTTACTCTTGATAAAGAATTGAAAGGTAATGATCATTATCATGCAATGGACCCTATAGATTTAAAAAGATTCATTTCCAATCTTAACCTTATAAAAGAAATTGATGGACAATTTCTAAAAGAACCACTTGAATGTGAAAAAGCTGCACGTTTAAATGCCCGACGTAGTATTATTGCAAAAGTGAATATCACGAAAAATGACAAGATAAAGAGAGAAATGATAACATTTAAGAGACCTGGAATAGGAATTCCACCCAATATGTTAGATTATGTTATAGGAGGTCTTGCTCTTAAAGATATTAAAGAAAATGATATTATAATGTTTGATGATATTAGATTAAATGATTTTCAAAAACAGAGAGGATATTATGAACAATAATAAGTACAATATTGTTTTAATAACAATTGATTGTTTACGACCAGATCATATGACTTGTTATAACTATCAAAAAAATACTACTCCATTTCTAAATGAATTGGCTAAAAGAGGAATATTATTTACTAATGCCTTTGCGAATGGATCTTCTACACCTTCTTCCTTTCCTTCTATTTTAGCTTCCATATATGCTTTTAGTGACCCGAATTATCCTAAACTTTCAAAAAGTGTGAAAACAATTTCTGAAGTGTTAATGGAAAATCATTTTCAAACAGCAGGTTTTAATTCTAATCCATACCTTAGTAGATATTATCATTACGACAGAGGATTCCAACATTTTGATGATAATATTGCTGAGAGACAAAAAACAGAGAAAAATCTGAACAAATTTAAAAATCGTATTAAGAAATTGATTAAAAGATCTGAAAAAATTTATAAAATTCTAAAAAAATTAAGAAGTTACATTTTATCTCTAAAAAATATTATTAAACGAATTAATCCTCCGTATAAACGAATTGATCGAATCAATAAAGATGTAATAAAATGGTTTAAAACAAAAAATCCTTCAAAATTTTTTCTTTGGATTCATTATATGGATACACATCACCCATTTATACCATCCAGAAAAACAAAGAAATTTAATTCCTACACAATCAATCATTCTGAAAAAATTATTTTAAAAAACCCAAAAAAAGTTAAAATTAAAGCTTTAAATAATATAGTAAATCTGTACGATGCTTCCATTAAAGAAGTTGATCATCATCTAGAATTATTATTCTCTAAATTCCAAAGAATGAATTTATTGAAAAATACATTATTCATTATAACTGCGGATCACGGAGAGGAATTTAAAGAACACGGTGGTTTTAGTCATCAAGCTAAGATGTATGATGAATTACTTAAAATTCCATTAATTATTACGGGTCCTAATATAATAAAAAATAGCAAGGTCCATAATTTGGTTAGTCTGATAGATCTTTCTCCAACAATTTTGGATTATTTAAAAATCCCAAAATGTGAAAATTTTCTCGGAAAAAGTTTCCTTCATTTATTACAACAAGATATGAATAATTATGGTGATATAAACCATCGAGATTGTATTATAAGTCAAACATTAACTAATAATGGTAAAGTAAGTCTTTCTTTAAAGAAAGGATCTTATTTAATCTCTTATAGAACAAGGGAATGGAAGTTTAATCATTTAGATAAGCAAAAAATTATTTATAACCAAATCCTTGAAAGAAACAAAATAAAAATATCTACTACTAATCTCTTTAAAAAAATATTATAAAATCATAAAACAAAAAATTTTAGAATAAATTTCTTTTGTTTCTATTTTTCTTACAAAATCTATTTTAATTATATTTAATTGAATTTAATTAAAGTATAATAATTAATTAAAAATTTAAGAAATTTTAAATTTGTGAAGTGAAATAAAATTGTCTGAAGATGATGAATATAAAGTTGAGTATACTACTGTGTCTATTCCAAAGCCTTTAGCAGAAAAAATCAAGGATAGGATGAAGGGAACAGGTTTTTCTTCAGTCTCCAGTTATGTAACATATGTATTGAGACAAGTAATCTCCTCAATAGAAGAAGAGGAACGTTCAAAACAGGCCTTTTCCAAAGAAGAAGAAGAAAAAGTTAAGCAAAGACTTCGAGATTTAGGATATCTAGATTAAATATAAAAGTAACTTAGGAGAATAAAATGATAGAACCTCATGGTGGTAGTTTAATAAATAAAGCATTACCTGAAGTAGAAAAGGAAAAGATTTTAGGACAAGTTGATGAATTTGAAAAAGTTCAAGTTGGTATCCCAAAATGGAAGGAAATTAAGAATATTTCCTATGGTGTATTTAGTCCATTAGAAGGATTCATGAACCAAAATGATACTATTGATGTTTTAGAACATATGTATTTAGAAAATAATATCGCTTGGCCAATTCCAATTATACTTGATGTTTCTGAGGAACAAGTAAAAGGAAAATTCGATGTCGATGATACAATTATTTTAGTGGATAAGTCAAAAAATCCTTTAGCATTACTTAACGTTGAAGATATTTATGAATATGATAAAAAACAGTTTGCGCAAAAAGTTTATGGAACTAATGACAGCAAACATCCTGGAGTAAATAAAGTCTATAATCAAAAAGAGTTACTTGTTGGTGGAGAAATCTTCTTAATTAATGAAATATCTCCCTTATTTCCAAAACTTGATTTAAAACCTTTAGAAACACGAGTTCTTTTTAAAACGAAAAAATGGAACAAAGTTGTAGCATTTCAAACAAGAAATCCTCCCCATTTGGGACATGAATATGTACAAAAAGCAGCACTCACATTTGCAGATGGATTATTCATAAATCCAGTTATGGGGAAAAAGAAAAAAGGAGATTTTCTCGACGAAGTAATTATGGAAGCCTATCAAGCTTTAATTGACAATTATTACCCAGAAAATAGAGTTGTATTAAGTACATTTGAAACTGAAATGAGATATGCAGGACCAAGAGAAGCCGTATTTCATGCTATTGCGAGGAAAAATTATGGATGTGATCATATAATAATTGGAAGAGATCACGCGGGAGTTAGTGATTATTATGGACCTTATGATGCCCATGATATTTTTAAATATTTTCCAGATTTAGGAATTGAGCCCCTCTTTTTTCGATCCTTTTCAAGGTGTAATATTTGTAACTCAGTGGTTAATGATAAAATCTGCCCACATCCTCCTGAAAAACATACATTTTTTAGTGGTACAAAAATTAGGGATTTAATCATCTCGGGAAAAGAACCAACTCCTGACATAATGAGACCAGAAGTTGCAAAAGTAATATTAAAATATCAAAATCCATTCTGCTGATTTTGTATTTCAATTTAAAATAAATGATAAAAAATAATAAAAAAGATAAAAATGGAACATAAAGGATTTACCCTTTGGTTTACCGGCTTAGCTTGTTCAGGAAAAACCACTGTTGCAGATGCGGTAGCTAAAGAGCTAAAAAGAAAAGATATG
Source organism: Promethearchaeota archaeon (assembly GCA_037386725.1). GTDB lineage: Archaea > Asgardarchaeota > Lokiarchaeia > Sigyniarchaeales > SOKP01 > JARRLT01. The sequence goes on along the minus strand of JARRLT010000145.1, from coordinate 5,051 downwards.
AAGGTAGAACGACTTGATGGGGATATTGTAAGAAAAAGCCTTACAAGAGACCTTGGATTTACCGAAGAAGATCGAAAAATGAACATTGAACGAGTGACTTTTGTTTCAAAATTATTGACTCGAAACGGAGTCGCTGTTTTAGCTTCATTCATCTCTCCTTACGAAGAAATAAGAGAATATTCTAAAAAGGAGATAGGAGATTATATTTTAGTTTATGTAAAATGCTCCTTAGAAGAATGTGAAAAAAGAGATGTAAAAGGAATGTATGCTAAAGCAAGAGCAGGTGAAATTAAAAATTTTACTGGCATTGATCATCCATTCGAGGAACCGAAGAATCCCGACATTGTTATAGAAACAGACAAAGAATCCCTTGAAGAAAGTACTCAAATTATAATTGATGCTTTAAATCACATGGGATACCTCCCAAATTAATGTAGATTATGCATCAAATTCATAAAAAATTTATTTTTCTTTTTAATTTTATTATATTTATCGAAAGTAATTATTTTACAAAAAGGTCTATTAAGTCTATTAAATATTAATTATGCTAATTTAATTCTCTAATTGATATTCAAATGCCTTAAGTGAAGATTTGAATCCAGAATTTGTTTGAATTTGCTTTAGATTTTAAATCTAAATTTTATATACTTAAAAGAAAGCGTTCAATTTATTAATCTAACTTTAGTTCTTTAGTTATTCCATTTAAATTACTAAATATTTTTTCTGATAAATTCCAGATTTCTGGATCATCTAACAATTTTTTAAATGTAAGATTATCCGAAAAATTCTTCCATCTGGTTTCAATCTTCATATTTTGAGCACTTCCATTATAAATTCTGCCATTGAAAGAGCTTCCTCCACCTGTTTTTGGTACTAAATTCAATCCTTTATCAGTAAATTCTAAATTTAAACTTTTTGAAATTGATTTTCGATATATTTTATCCTTAAACCATTTATTATAGTTTATCTTTATCTTGAATCCTAAATAATTTGTTATCCCAGTAAATTCTTTGGCATGAATTTTCCAGAGTTTTAAAAAGGAACGATACTTTAAAATCCATTCTGGATCATTTAATGTATCTTTTTTATACTTTAAATCGTTTGATTTTATTCTACTGGCTAAAAGATTAAAAGGATCACGAATTATTAAGATATTATAGATTCTTCCACTTGTTCCAATTCTTAATTCTTTATTTGGGATAAGTTCCTTATCCTTTAACAACCTTAAGTCAAAATTCTCATAACTAAATAATAAACAACTTTTTTTCATGTATCTATTTAATTCAATTGGTCTTTCCCAGAAATTAATACAATTATCTAACACTCTTCTGTCATAATTAGATAAATAAGGATCAGAAAATTGTTGAATATTATTTAAAAACATGATAGGTTTCGAAAAATGATTTGCTATCCATACCACTATAGCATGATTACCACTTCTTCTCATTCCAAATAATCTAATTTCATATTCATTTCTAAATTTTGGAGGGTTTTCTATTATTAATTTAATATCTTCAGCAAATTTTTTTCTTATTCTTAAAGTCTTATAATTTTGAATACCTTTCCCAAATAAGACGATAAATCTTTTTAATTGATATTTTTTGAAAGAATTTCCAAATATTTTTATTAATTCCTTAAACTTAGAAAAAATATGATTTATTATCATGTTTATAACAATTTTTTATTTCATCTATTTTTTAGGGTTTTATTTTAATTTACAAATTTAATTAATTAGAAATTTTTTTATAAAAATTTTAGAAATGCATATTATGTTCCTTCAAATCCTACTTTTAATAAAAACTTTCATTTATCTGTCTCTGGATTTATTATCTAAATTTTTATGAAATCTTTAATTGAAATAATAGCGTTTTATTTCACACTGAAAAAAGTGTTCCCTTAAAAATAATAGGAGAAAATTTTTCTTTTCTTTAAATTTATTATCTTTAATTAAATTTAATTATATAATAAAAATATTTATTAAGAATCATTAAATATAATTTATAATTATTAAACCAAAGAACTTCTATGAATATTATAATTTCTGTATTGATTTTCATATTTGCGTTTTTTTGTGCCTATATTGATTCAGCTACGGGTATGGGATATGGAACCTTAATGTCTCCGATTCTTCTTATTTTTGGGTTTAAATTAACATCTGTTGTTCCTGTTTTATTAATCTCACAAATGTTTACAAGTTTATCTGCCTGTATTTTTCATAGAAAATTTAAAAATGCTGAATTTAAGATTAAAAACAGAAACATGAAAAACGGTTTTCTCTTCGCTGGAGTCGGATCAATTGCTATGATAATTGCAATATTTATTGTAATTGATATACCTCAATTTTTTACGATGATGTATGTAGGGATTATGATAATGTCAGTTGGTATAATTTTATTAGTTTTAAAGGAATTTCAAGTTTCAAAAAAGAAATTTATTTTTATAAGTGGAATCAGTGCTTTCAATAAAGCAATTTCTGGAGGGGGATTTGGACCAATTATCACTTCAGGTCAAATTTTATCGGGGAGTAAGGTGAAAACTGCTGTCGCCATAACTGCATTTTCAGAAACGATTCTTTCTGCATTTGGATTTATATTATATTTAATCATCTCTCAAACTTTTGATTTTCAACTTGGATTAATAGTAACTATGAGTGGAGTTATGGCAGCACCTTTTGGTGCTTTTCAAGTGAAAAAATTGACAGAAGAAAATGCAAAAATTATAATTGGAGTTGTTTCGATTATTTTAGGACTTTTAACAGTAATAAAATGCTTTTTCTAAATAATAAGTTCCTCTATTTTTTGTGATAGATTATGAAAGTTGAAACCATAATTATCTAACACCTTTTCTCTTTTTCCTGATTCTCCAAATGAATTTTCGATTCCGATAAACTTCTTCTTGATTGGAATTTCAGTAGAAATAATTTTTGAGATTATACTTCCTATTCTGCAATAAATATTATGTTCTTCAATCACAATCAGACCTTTTAAATTTTGAACTTCTTCGAGGAGAGATTGTGAATCTAAAGGTTTAATGGTGGGAATATTGATGATTTTTATAGATATATTAAATTTTTTCTCTAACTTTTCGACATTTCACATGTTAAACCCGACTCCATGACCACATGAGACTAAAACTATGCCATTACTTTTTCTTACTTATTTTGAATTCATATTTCATTGTTGTGTATCCTGAACTTCACTCAAAATTATACTGCATTCAAGATAGCCTCTTCAACTTCTTTAAAATTTCGCGCTTTAAATTCCTTAGTTTAATTATCCTTTTGAATAAATTTTATTTCCCTTTATAAAACAAAATAAATGACCATTTTTAACTTTATCAATAACTCTTATTTTTTTATTCATTTCAACATGGTAAATATAATAATTTTCTTTAACTAAGAAATATTTAAGATTTTGGTCCATCTCTTTATGTAGTTCAATAAATAAATCTGGTTTATATTTTAAAATTATTTGTTTCATTCCGAATATAACTTCAGATTCAAAACCTTCCACATCAACTTTTACTAGATCTGGAACAGGAAGCTCATTTTCAATTAATTGATTATCCAGACTATCAATCTTTATATCTTCAAACCTTAAAAATCTTTTCTTACTTTTTTTATTTTTATTAAAACGAAACGTTCCTCGAGATGTTATCCTTGGATCGACAGATAAAGTTAGTTTTGATATTTTTGATCCTATGCCAATTGGTATTAATTTCACATTCTTTATTTTATTTATTCTTAAATTACTGAGAATTTCTCTATAATTCAAGGGATTTGGCTCAAATGTAATTACTTTACCTTTATTACCAACTGCAGAAGAAAAAAATAATGTATGAATTCCAATATAACCCCCAATATCGTAAACTATTTTTCCTTTCAAATCTAACGCTTGAAGTAATCTCTCTTCTTTACTTAAAGTGATTCTAGGTTTAAATCCTAATCCAAATCTTCTTTTAAAACCTTTTCCAATTCCGAAATGCATATTAAAAATGAAATCCTTAAAAAGAAAACGAATAATTTTAATAATAAAGTATGGAATGTATTGAATCATAATTAGGCCTTACCATTAATTAAGTTGTAATAAAAAATCGATAATATAATTTAAATTTAATTTACATTTTTTGATATTTTAGAATAATTGACTTTTATAAAGAGGAAATCAATTGAAAAAGAAAGATTTAGGAATTCAAATACCTTTACTGTAATCGATATTTATTTATCAATAAATGAGTGATTTTATTTTACGAGTCAAATTATTGAAATTAAATCCATACTCTACTAAAAT
>JARRLT010000145.1:0-741 GCA_037386725.1 Promethearchaeota archaeon | reverse complement strand
TTTTTTCTTTTTCCCGATTCTCCAAAAGTATTTTCTACCCCAATATATCTCATTAGAATTGGAATTTCAGTAGATATTATTCGTGAGATTATACTTCCTAATCCGCAATAAATGTTATGTTCTTCAATTATGACAAGGCCTTTTAAATGGAGAACTTCTTTGAGGAGAGAGTGTGAATCTAAGGGTTTTATTGTGGGAATATTGATAATTTTTATAGAAATATTAAATTTTTTCTCTAATTTATCAACATTTCGCAAACTAAGTCCAACTCCATAACCACATGAGATTAATCCAATATCAGTTCCATTTTTTATTACATCAACTTTAGAAAGTTCAAACTTATAATGATTATCATGAACATTTATTAAAGTACCTCTTGGAAGTCTCAAATACATTGGTCCTTTTTCTTCAAAAATAGTGTTTAACATGCTTTTGACTTCAGTATTATCAGAAGGAACTAAAACAGTCATATTTGGAAGCGTAGACATTAAACTTAAATCTTCTAACGCATTATGAGTACTTCCATCTTCCCCTACAAAACCACTATGTGTTGTTATAAATTTGATATTTAAATTATCATGAGAAGCTATACGTATAAATTCCCATGCTCGACCGGTTGTAAAAATTGAAAATCCACTAACAATAGGTATTTTTCCAGAAATAGCTAATCCTATTGATGTTCCCACCATATTTTGCTCTGCAATACCCATATTAAAAAATCTTGCAGGAAATTCTTTTGCA
>JARRLT010000144.1:0-9898 GCA_037386725.1 Promethearchaeota archaeon | reverse complement strand
CTTGTTCGATTGGTTTGGCGTAATCTTTGGATACGGCTTTATCAGAGATCAATCGCGTAAACAATTCGACTTGTCTCACTGCATCGTGCTGGCTGAGGGCGGTTGCCAGTTCAATGACATATTTGATTTGACCTCCGGTATCTGCGTCACGGCCCAGTTCCATATTTTCAGATCGCAGCAAACCATGAACGCTGAACATTTGGATATAAAGACCTTTGGAAGCCATGTTATCCTCCATTTTCAATCATTTCCTTTATCGGTTCATAAAAATCACGGGAATCGGGAACGGCACCTCTGATATTGCACATGCGCGATGCAAACATGGATGCCATGGACAGCATTCTATCAGGTTCCCATCCTTTAATCATGCCGATAAGGAGCATTGCAGAATAGGCATCTCCTGCACCGACGGTATCGACCATCGAAGAAACACGGTGTGTTTTTGACCGGAAGCGGCCGTCTGGCGTGTATAACTCGCTCCCTTTATCGCCGTCGGTTACTGCCAGAATTTTTAGTTCGTATTGATCCATCAAAAAAGGAATAAACGCATCATTGTCTTTTGAAAATCGATGGATTCTCTTACATTCATCAAGTTCCTGTGTATTCAGCTTCAATATATCGGCGTGTTCGAGGGAGGCGAGGATCACCTTGCGTGAATAACAGTCCGGCCGCAAATTGATATCATAAAAGCAATGGGCGCCGGGATGTCTGTTTTTCATGAATTTTTGAATATTCTCGAATCCCTGTTTGCTTCGTTGTACCAGCGTTCCGAAATAAATAAAGTCAGCTTTATCCATAAGAGATGAATGCTTTTTTGGAAGATAATGGATATAATCGTAAGCTACATCGGTGTTGATATGAAAGGTCGGAATACCGGATGCGTTGAGTTGAACGGTAACCGTTCCGGTATCATGCGTGTTATCAATCTGGATGTCTTCGATGTTAAAACGATACTGCTCTAAAATGTTTAAAATTTTCTTTCCAAGGGCATCATTTCCAATACGTGAAATACAGCGCACAGGGAATCCGAGATTCTTGAGATGATAGGCAAAATTAAAAGGCGCACCACCGAGCCTCTTCTCGTCTTCGAACACATCGAATAGGATTTCACCGATAACAAGTATCACTCTGCAACCTCTCTGGTATCACCCTCATCAAGGGGGTCGGTAACTGAGAACGCGTATAAACTAAAAATTCTTTTTTATTTTTCGGATGTCTTCAATGAAGCTGTTGATCTCGTGAAGCAAAACCTTCTGTTCGGATATAATCATACTCATATATTTACTTAACTCGGGCAAAGATGAAACGTCGATGTCCATTGATTTTTTCTGAAGGCCGTTGATATATTTCTTTAGTTTTTTCAATATTCTGTTCAGTAGAATCGCATACTAACACGGTTAAACCCGATCCTCTTAAAAAGTCTTTCCAAAGGAATTTAAACCTTTCTTGTCCGCCTAAATCCCATATTGAGCATTTAATTCCATCTAATGTAGAATTCTCGATATCCAACCCAACAGTAGGTCTTCTTTCCGTTAAAATTTCCCTTCCTTGTAATAACGATACTAATGAAGTCTTACCAACTCCGCCTTCTCCAATTATACATATTTTACTTTTTAAATTGTCCATTTTTGCTCAAATGATAATTCTTTATATTTCTGTTACTTACTAAAAGAAACTCACAAATACTTCAAAAAATTGAATAATACTTGGATAATACAAAAAAAGTGTAATTTTGCTATTTTTCAGCCGAGAAAGAATTTTAAATTGAAATCAAAAAATTAAAATTAGAAATAATGAAATATTCTTTCCAAAAGATAATTTTCTTATTTTGTTATTTCTTGGAATTGGCCTGTTTTTAGGAGGATTAATGTTTGTAACTCGAATACAATTTGCTATCTGGTTAGAACAAAGAGTATTTAGGAAGAAAAAGAAATAAAACTGAAACTACTAAAATTAAATTATTCTAAAAAAACAAATTTAAATTAAAATTACGCTTAGTTAGCAATCTCCCTAATAATATAGTGAATGTTTTTATTTATAAAGGTATATAGATATTTTTAAATTGGTTATAGATTATTTTTCTTTCTTCGAACTTAATTGGATTTCCCGATAACTCTACACTCTTAATATCTTTTATTGATTCAATATTCTTTATATCTGAAATCTTATTACATCGAAGATCCAGTGTTTTAAGTTTATGAAGTTTATCAAATCCTTGAATTTCCGTGATTTTGTTAAAACTTAAAGTTAATAGTTCTAAATTCTTTAACTCTTCAAGTCCCTCGATTTTTTGGAGAGAATTTCCCCTTAAATTTAGGATTCGAAGCTTTTTAAGATTATTCAAGCCTTCAATTTTTTGGAATTTATTATGCTCAATGGATAAGTACTCTAAATTCTCTAAGGAATCTAAATTCTCAATTTTTTTAATTTTATTATTAGATATCTCGAGAACTTTAAGTTTTTCCAAATGTGAGAGATTTTTTATACGTTCGATTTTATTTCCATAAAGATCTAGACTTTCTAGTTGGAAGTTATGCTCAAGCCCGCAAATTTCTTCTATCTTATTCATAGCTAGACTTAACGACCTCAGATTTGTTAATGTATCTAAACCTTGAATCTTTACAATGTGATTACTTTTCAGATTTAATCTTTCTATGTTCTTGTTCCCTTCAAGTCCGCTTATTTCCTCGATCTTATTCCTAATTAAACTAAGAGTTTTTAAGCTAATCAATTTACTAAGTCCTTCAATTTTATAAATCGCATCATTCATTAATGCTAATTCAGTTAAGTCGGTTTTTCTTGATAAACCCTTAATATTTTTAACGCTCCTTATATCTCTGTCACCAATTACGAGAGACTTATTTCTTATCCGATATTTTGTTTTGCTAAAATATACATAACTCATATGTGAGTCACCTCAGCTTGGTGAATTACAATAAATTCCTGAATAAATTAATGTATATTGTTAGGATGTTATGGATCTTCAAATACTTCTAGCATCTCATTATTCCTTTTTATTGATGGAACCTATTTTTAATTGAGTTTCGTATCATTGATTTGGATTAAATGAAATAAAAAACCATTTATATCTAAAATAAGATATTTTGGTTTAAATAGTATTTCTGAATTTTCTACATTAGATTTTATTCTTTAAATCTGATGTGTATTTAGATTATAAACTTTTATTAGAAACAAATGTATTAAATAATTCTTAAAAAAATAAAGGTTCAAAAAAATAAAAAATAAAAACTTACTTTATAATTAGGTTCCCGCGTTATTCAATATATAGGTGTTAATAAACCGAAACTGGATTTAGGCTCCAGTAACTATCTCCTTAACAATACCCACAGCGACAGTTCTCCCCATATCCCTTACAGCGAATCTCCCTAATTCAGGAATTTCGGTATAGAGTTCCATACAGAGTTTCTTTATTGGGGCCATCTCTACTATTGCTGCTTCGTTTCTCTTAATGAACTTAGGAGAATCTTCAATAACAGCTCCAGTTTTTTGGTCTAACTTCTTAAGAAGTGCTGTAAATCTGGAAGCCACTTGGGCTGTATGAGCATGAACAACAGGGGTATAACCTTGCGCAATCGCGGTTGGATGCCAAATAACAATAATCTGGCCAGTCCATTTTCCATTTGGTGTAATTACAGTAGGTATATTATCTGGATGACCCATAACATCTCCACGACTTACATCTTTGAGCGTAATTCCTCGAATACTGAAACCAATATTATCTCCTGGTTCCGCTTGAGGAATTTCTTCATGATGCATTTCAATGCTACGAATTTCTCCTTGAAATTCGGTTGGCATGATAACAATTTTATCGTTTTTCTTTAAGACACCAGTTTCTACTCTTCCTACAGGTACTACTCCAGTACCTTTAATTTTATATGCGTCTTGAATAGGAACTCTCAATGGTTTGTCGAGAGGTTTCTCAGGAACTTCAAATTGATCGATTGCCTCAATTAATGTCGGTCCATCATACCAAGGCATCTTATCACTATGTTCGGTCAATCCATCGCCAGTAATTCCGCTTGTTGGAACAAATGGAATCTTCTTTACATTGAAGCCAATATTTTTAAGTAGGTTTGAGATTGCTTGCTTACATTCATCAAATCGTTCTTGTTTATATTCCCATACATCAGCTTTATTAACTGCCACCACAACTTGCTTAACTCCAAGAGTTTGTGCAAGAAATGCGTGTTCTCTGGTTTGTCCATTAGCAGCAATACCAACTTCCATTTCGCCTTTCTTACCGGAAACTACTAAAATAGCAGCATCGGCTTGAGAAGCGCCTGTAATCATATTTTTAACGAAGTCTGCGTGGCCTGGGGCGTCGATAATTGTGAAGTATTTACTTGGGGTTTCAAACTTTCTAAATGCTAAGTCAATGGTGATTCCTCTTTGTCTCTCTTCTTTCAATCGGTCAAACACGTATGCGTATGACCAAGATTCTCTGTCAAATTCTTTTGCGAGCTTTTCTAATTCTCTGGCTTCTCTGTCGGTGACTGCGCCAGTTTTGATCAATAGGGCTCCCATCATTGTGGATTTGCCATGTTATTGGCTAGAAAGATACTTTCTTAGCAATCAATATGGCCAATTATCACAAGATTCAGATGGGGTTTTTGTTTTCCCATTTTTCTTTCCTCGTTTTGTTTGTTTCAATAATTTTTATTTATATTAATTCTATTTAAGATAAAAATACATCTTTAAACTTAAAATTTATGATTTCTCGCATCTTTAGAAAGATACGTATTTACTTACTACATAACTTAATATTGAATTATTCTACATAAATATTCGGATTTTGACTTTTAAGAAGGCTTATCTATTTATCTAGGAACTTTTTTAAAGAGGAATCCTAAAGTTATTGTTAAAACAATACCAAGTATAACTATACAGAAATATACAAGTCTAATTCCTCCGATAGTAAAGAATGGCTCGTATATAATAGGGACTAAAGCGATTCCAATAAATTGGCCGGCAGTTGCCAGTCCAGCGAGAACGCCTCGTTTTTCTCTTGATTGGATTTGACTGTAGTACATAACAGAGGGTAATAATGCACCTCCACTCACACCAATTAGAATGAGACCAATAGTCACATATCCAATTAAAGAAAAATCTGTAATGTTTCCAAGGGCTAATAATACAAATAAACCTACAAATAATGCGACTACACCAATAACTAAAGCATAATATATTCCTTTTTTCTTAATAATTGACCCTATAAAGACTCCTGTTATTGCTCCAAAAATTCCAACAGATCCTATAACTAATCCCGTAATTGATTCAGGTATAGATTGTGCAAAAACGCGAGATGTCCAAATAGTGGTGGCTAAAAATGTAAATGCGATGAGGAAGGTAGAAAAGATCATTAAAATGCTGGAAAAATTTCCTAATTCTGATTTAAGGCGTGCGTAAAAAAGACGAAGATTCTCACGCTCAGATCTTATCATATGAGAACCTCTTATTCTGAACATCCCTATAAATCCAATTATCGTAATAATAAGAAAGATTACATATAATAAACGCCAGTTAAAAAGCGAAATTATTCCAGCAATTAATGGCCCTACTCCTACTCCTAAGTTTGCTACTGCTCCAAGTAATCCCATTTTTTTAGGAATTTTTGAACCCGGTGAAATATCCGTCATTAATGCGATCAAAACGGGGTTAACAAATCCAAAACCAACTCCAGCGAGGAAATTTGCGAGAAGAAAAATAGGTAATGAAAATGAAAAGATTCCAATGGTCATTGAGATTCCAAAAATTATTAATCCGATAAGAATAATAGGAACTCTTCCTCTCACATCCGATAATGCTCCCGAAAATAGTTGAATGATTGCAAAAGGAAACATAAAAGCTGGAATAGCGATTGAAACTTCTGCGGGAGTAACATGAAATTCTGTGGATAAAGTCCCAAAAAGAACTAAAATTACGTTTCCCGTTAATGGTCCTAGGGCAAAAAGTATATAAATTATTCCTTCAATCCATTTTATATTAGATGAATTTCCTTTTTCAAAAAGTGATCTATCAGTCATTATAAATCAATTTTGTAATGAATAAGTGAGTTAAATATAGTCGAACGTTATAAAAAGTTATCTTTAATATTTAATATATTACTGGGCTCTAAAGATTCAATTTATTAATAATAAATCGAATTATTTTTATAGTATAAAAGATGGATTTAAAAAATGCAATTATATATTCACATTAAATCATATAATACCTCTTCTTTATTCTTTTTTAGGAATAAAAATATTTCTTTAAGGAGAGGGGAAAAATCGATAAGAATTTGTTCATTCTTATAAATCTGAGTCAATCCTTTTTCTTCAATAAATTTTTTGAAGACAAAATCAAAATCATAGAGATCATACCGAGTTTCGCGAAAATAATCCAAAATGTAATGAATATAAGCAGCTTCTACGTATTGATAAGAATTTGGATCTTTCTCATAAAAATACTGTAATTGTTGAACCATACTTCCTTTAGAGTTTTCCGAGAAATTTTGAGCAGAATTATTATCATTCTTGTTTAATTTATGGTTATACCAATCAGATCCGTAATCTATACTTCGATTTACAAAATGTGCAATATTCTCATTTATACCAAATTTTAAAGCCCATTTAAGGTGTACAATCCAGTTTGGAATGGTTATCACTGAAAATTTAATTTTTTTACCTAAAATTAATCATATTGGGAGTTAAATATACTTTTAGAATAGAAAAGATAAAAACATATTATTAATTTAAATATAATATAATTTTAACTTTATCAATAATATGGTGCTAATTTCATGGTAAAAAGTAGAAACCAATTTCCGCGTGAAGGAGAGTTCATTATAGGAAGAATCTCCGATATACAACAACAATATGTTTATGTAGATTTATTAGATTATGAGGGTTTATCTAGTGAAAAAAATGCTCGAGGTATGATTCATATCAGTGAAGTTTCAAGTAGATGGATTAAAAATATTAGAAATCATGTAAGAATCGGCCAAAAAATTGTTTTAAGAGTTGTTAGAGTTGACCCCCAGAAAGGACATGTCGATCTTTCCTTAAGACGCACAAATGCGGCTCAAAGAAAAAATCGAATGAAAGAATGGAAATACGCCTTAAAATTTGAAAATCTTTTGCACTTTTTAGCTGATGAATTTGATGATTTGGATTTAGATAAAGCTTATGAATTAATAGGATTCCCGGTACTTGGATACTTTAATGATAATTATCAAGAAACAATTGAAGAGCTAAAAGAAAATGGAACAGAAATTTTAAATAACTTAACCGATGTAAGGAAAGAAATTAAAGATAAATTCTTAGAAATTGTTGATGAAAATGTTGAGATATCAACGGTAAATATTATTGGAAAAATTAGATTAAAATTTAGTAATCATAACGGAGTAGACTTAATTAAGGAGATTCTTACAAAAGCAAAAGCAACAATTGGGGAACAAAAAGAAACTCGTAACTTAAACATTTCATATATTGCGGCCCCAATGTATAGAGTAGAAATTACTTCTAAAGATTATTTAGATGCTGAGAATATCCTTTCAGATGCCTTAGAATTTATAGAAGAAGAAACAGTTAAACACAAAGGGGAATTTGAATTTATAAGAGAATAAATTTACTTTTAACTTGGTAATATTATGCCAAAATATCTTAAAAAATGCGAAGATTGTGGAAAATATGGTATAAAAACACTTGATTTGAAGTGTAAATATTGTGGTGGAAAATTAATTAATCCTCATCCCCCAAAATATTCTCCTGTAGATAAATATCAGAAATATCGAATTCCTTACTTTAAAGATGAATTTAATAAAAAATTCCAGAGAGAATAAGATTTACTCAAGAAAGATTTATTTTTTCAGCAAATTTCTCAAGAATTAATATATTAGCATTCTTTTCAGGAAGATTTGCTATATCTTGTTCTCTGAAAGGTCCATAATTTATGAGATCGACGCCTACTAATGGGGGAGTTTGTTTAATAAATCGAACTAAAACATAATTAATGTCTTGATTTTCTTTGGTTTTTAACATCGTAGATTCTCCTTCTTTAAGAGAAAAAGTATCTACTTTTAGAATTTCACTAGCGCCATCCTTTTGTACGATAGAAGAAGCTTCTTGAATAGATTCTGTTTCATTTAATTCATTATCTTCTAATTCTGGTTTAATTGTAGATTCTACAATATCACTCTCGATTTCGGACGTATCATCAAAGAATGATAAGGATTTCATTTTATCATAACCCTTAATACCACTTACAACATTTTGATATAATAACTTTTCTGGTTTGATTACTTTATCAAATTCAAGTTCTTCAAGAATAAGAGCTTTATTTATGATTTTAATTTCTCTGATTAACAAGAGATCGTTAAATAGGTATTCATAATTCCCTTTATATTTTTCTAGAATCTGAACTTTTATAACTTCGCTTTCTTTTATATCCAAATTACTAAATTCTTTCAGCTTATGTTTATAGATCTTAAACGTGGCTTCCGTTAATTTGGTTAACTCGATTCCATTATATTCTTTGAGCCAATGTTGATATATCGTATCGTAATCTTTTTTAAGATCCATAAGAAATAGATGTATTTTTTAATTAAATAAGAGAAGAATTCTAAAATAATTTATTATTAAGAAGCGAATCATACTAAAGTTGCTACCCCCTTACTCAAAAGAAAAACTGCGATATGGTTAGGTATTTCAATAATTTCATTTTGGGTATATGGCCCAAAAGTCTCTCCCTTTATATTAGTTTGAGGAACTCTTGATGGAATTATTTTTACTTTATGAAAATTTTTCTTACTTTCGAATATTATAGGATCTATTTTTTTATTAGATTCATCCAATGGATTAAAAGTTTTTAAATCTTGTAAAGATAATTCTGAAACTTTAAATCCAGTTTTTCCATGTAGAGATTCTGGATATCTTATTAATCGATGAATGTCAATGGTAACAGGCTCATCAATTTCTGCTCCAACCATTTCCACAATCCCGCTAAGAAATTTTTTCCAATTTGCTAAACCAAATCCTTCGATATTCCATATATTTCGTTTAGAGTCAGATAGAGTATTTAAAAAACTATCCTTCTGGTTGATAAAACTATTTACAACATTATTATTTAAACCAAATCTATCTAGAAGTACTAAAAGATGGTCATCAGAATATGTCTTCAAAATCTCTTCAATTTTCAAAATTATTTTATGAGACCATCCCAAATTTTCCCGAATTAATCCATAAATTTTTGGACCACTTTGTTGTAATCCCATAAGTTCAAATGATATGTTGTTTCCAGTGAGATAATCCGCAATTTCTCGTCTGCCTTCACTTGAAAGAGTGCGAATTTCTTCGTTCTGGACTTTTAGGTGATAACCTCTATGTCCTGAGAAAGCAATATGCATTTCTTCTTCTTTTATGCCAAAATCAGGAATTAAAAAATCATTAATTAACTTAAAAATTTCGTTTTTTGCTACACTTAGACAGTCTTTACAGATCCAACTTAATTTTTCAAGTTTCAATTTCCCGCATTTCGGACACTTTTCTATCATCCCGGTTCCCATTTCACCACATTCTTTACATTTCCAAAAATCATGATCCTCTTTACAAGGAGTATAGAAATGATCAACATCAATATCAATAATCAAATCACATCCAATATAATTTTTTCTTTCCATAGTCTGATTATCGGGGTTTTTATATAGAGATCCACTTGAATATACATGCCTTGGAGCATTGTTAATTAGATACTTGACAAAATTCTCTTTATTTGCAAAAACCATGCATCTCAACCCTTGTGGTAGAATAAAATATCACAAATTGCCCCAAACTTTGAATATGTAGATGGTATCACAGCAGCGTATGGCTTTCAATTATGCTGGAAACAGGTTTAAAATTTG
>JARRLT010000143.1:0-6861 GCA_037386725.1 Promethearchaeota archaeon | reverse complement strand
AAAAATACTCTAAAAAAATTTTCATTATTCATGGTCATGATGAAAGTATGAAGGAATCAGTTGCCCGTTTGTTAGAAAAATTAGGTTTAGAGCCAATTATACTTCATGAACAACCAAATGAAGGAAAAACTATTATTGAAAAGTTCGAAAAGCATTCTGAGGTTGGATTTGCAATTGCTCTTTTTTCCCCCGATGATAAAGGATTCTCTGTAAAAGATGGTGAAGAAAATGTTAAAACACGTGCACGACAAAATGTAATTCTTGAAACAGGTTATTTCTTTGGGAGATTAGGTCGAAATAGAGTTATTATCTTGTTTAAGGAAGATGAAAATTTTGAATTTCCCACTGATTACCAAGGAGTAATCTATATTTCATTTGACAAAAATGAAGCTTGGAAATTAAATATAATAAAAGAGATGAATTCTCAAGGGTATAATTTAGATGCTAATTTGTTATTAAAATAATTGTATTAAAAAAATTATAATCATTGGATGTATATTTAATTAAAATATAAAATTAATAATTAATATATAGAATATATCGAAGGACATATTATTTAAAATTGAAAGAAGTGTGTTATTGTGAGTATTTACAACATTTTTACCTTTATTTATTAAAATATATAAAATATAGCAAGATTAAAAATTCATAATTTAAATCATAATAAATATGACGATTAGAACAATAAATTCTGAGGAAGTCGTTCCTAAATATGATATAGGAGAAGTTGTTAAGGCAAGGGACAGGTTATGGCGTATTGATAATAGAAAAATTGAACAAAAGGAAATAAATGGAAAAATTAAAGAATATATATTATATTTTGTAAGTAACATAACTGGACAACCATCTTCTCAAATATTAATTCCAGATATTGAACCTATTGAGGAAGCGACTTTACCAAAACCTTCTACAGAAGAAATAGGATCTCCAATATATCAGAGATTATTACTTGACGCTATGAAATTAGATCTGATATATGGTACTACTTCTTTTATCAGTTTACAAAATTCAAAAGTCATTCCTGTATCTTATCAAATGGTACCTGTGTTGATGGCTTTGAATCTAAAAAATGTTAGGTTACTTTTAGCGGATGATATTGGGCTTGGAAAAACCATAGAAGCAGGATTAATTATGCAGGAACTCTTAGGGAGGAAAAGAATAAATCGTGTCTTGATGGTTGTTCCGGCGAATTTAAGGGAACAATGGCAAACTATTCTTAAACGTTTCTTTGCTATTGATGCGGTTATCATGTCTCGGAGGAATCGTAGAAGATTGGAATCAGAATTATTAGTGGGAGGAAATCCATGGGGATATTATAATTTTATAATTGTCTCAGTAGATTATGCGAAGCGCCCCGAAGTTAAAGAGGAAATCATCCAATTTCATTGGGATATGATAATTATCGATGAAGCTCATAATGTTATGAGACCTCATCTAGGGAATGAAGATGAAACATCAAAGAGTTTTAAACAAAGCTATGGATTTGCGAAAATTTTAGCAGAGAACTATTCTCATTTGTTATTATTAACCGCAACACCTCATAATGGGTATAAAGATTCTTTTTGTAGCTTACTTGAAATGATAAATCCTAAATTAATCTCAAGAGAAGATTCACATGATTATATAATTAATAGAGATTTAGCGATTAACCACATATGTCAGAGAAGGCGACAAGATGTAGAGGAATGGATAAGCGGAAGTAAATATAACAAAAATCCTTTTCCAAAAAGAGATGCTGATGAAATTTACATTACTCCTTCACAGCAATTTGAATAAATATATGGACTATACTTCATTTTCATAAACGGGCAATTAGTTCCCCCCATGCTTTAATTTGTTCTGTAGAATCTAGAATTAAAGAGATAGATAAGAAGCTAAATAAAAATTATCAAGCAATTCAAGATACAAAGTCTTATTTATCTTCTCAAGAAGCGGCTCAATCGGTTATGGACGGATATGAAACAGATAGATTATCGGAAGATGAACTTGATTTAAGGACTGATAAACTAATACTAACGAAAACTATGGAAGACTTAGGAGAAGAGAAATCATTACTTAAAGAAGTGAAAAAGACCTCAATTGAGTTAAAGAAAAAAGATACAAAAATGATTGATTTAATAGATAGAATCCTTCCAAATCGTTTTAAAATAACTAAAAAAATCATTATTTTTACGAGATATATCGATACCTTAACATATATTAAAGAAAATCTATTAAAAGCAAAAGAAAGATATTCTCAAAGATATGGAAATGTTGAAATCTTTTCTGTCCATGGAAGAATGGCATCGCAACATAGACAAGATGTTTATAATGATTTCTTAAAATCAAAGGCAGGAATATTAATCTCAACGGATTGTATGGCAGAAGGAATCGATCTACAATTTTCTGCTGATCAAGTAATTAATTATGAACTAACATGGAATCCGAATCGCTTGGAACAACGAAATGGTCGAATCGATAGATTTGGTCAGCCAAAAGAAACGGTGTACATCCGAACTCTAATTATGAAGAATACTTTAGAGATGGATATCCTTGAAACACTTGTAAAAAAAGCCTATGAAATTAAAAAAGCTTATGGGTTTGTTCCGGGATTTTTTGGTGATCCCGAAGCGGTTGTAGATCATATTAGGGCAAAACGACAAGAAGAAAAAAGACAAGATACCCAAACCACTTTAGATAAATGGATAAATTTCTCCTCAAATGTTGAAGACCTTATATCTGTATTCTTTTCAGAGCAAAAAGTCAAAGAAATGGTTGAAGATTCATTCTATGGACATAATAATATCAATTTGAAAGAGATTGAAGAAAGAATGCGATTGACCGAAGAAAGTATAGGAAATGAGGAAACTCTCCTTGATTTCCTAAAGAGAAGTGTAAATCTGTATGAAGGAAAGATTCAATTAGAAAATGAACATATGCAAACCTATGAAGTTAAACTTCCAGATAAAATTCAAAAAGATATAGGAGTAGATCTTGGTGAAAGATATATTATCACTCCAAATAGAGAATTAAATTCTTCTCGAAGTGATATTGAAGGTGTGAACCTTAAAAATCCACTTATATCAGGATTGGTTGAAAAAATTAAAAATGAAGCTTTTTCAATTGAAAATGAGTTTTATGGGAGAATAGCAGCATTTAAGAGTCAAGTAATTCCTAAAGTAGCAGCTCTCTTTCATATCAAGATTAGATATATAATAAATACCGAGCCTAAAATGTTAATGGAAGAAATTACAAATTTTGGAGTAGATTTATTTGGGAAAAACAGATTAGATGACAAAGAAGTTGAGAAAGTTTGGAATTCTGAACCTAAAAATCATGGAAAAATTGATCTTGAATTGAAAAAACATCTCAAGCAAGCTCTTGAATTACCAAATTTAGATCATATTCTCGATCAGATTTCTAAGGAACATAGGGATAAAATTATCCAAGAAAGAAGGACTATGATTGAAAATTTAAAGGAACAAGGGATCGCGACAGATCTAAAGGGAATTGATGATATTGATATTGTCGGGAAAGATCTAATCACATTAACATTAGTTTACCCTGAGGTAAATTCAAATATATAGGTGAGAAATGATGGGTAAAAAATATTATTGTAGTAAATGTGAACAGTTTCATTATAGAGGGAATGTGTATAATGAACATAAAGATTATCAAATAGATCCTCCAGAAGAAGAAAATGGTAAAAATGTTTCAGGTAAGAATTCAGAAAGTTCATCATCAAAAGTATCGACAGGAACTTTAAATGCTCCTTCTAATAGCTTAACTCCTTTAAGGAATATTAATATAAGTGGAGGTCTTTTTACAGAAAATATTTTACTTAGATTGAGAGACACACCTAAGCAATTGGAGATTGGACAAATAAAATCTTTTATCGATGAGGATACTAATATTAAAAGAAAACAATTTAAAGATAAACGTAGAGAAATCTTTGAATGGTGTATTGAAAAATGGGATGAAATTTCTCCGAATATTGATAAATGGTCCAAAGATGAATTACAGGAAAAATGGATTATCCCGTTTTTCACTCAATTTGGGCATGATCTCGAACCTTTTGAGATGAAGGAAGTAAATAAAGATGAAGAATATTCTTTTGGAAATTTTACCATTAATTTTCAATCAAAGAATCATAAGGATCCCTTTTTCCATATTGTTGATGTTAAAGAAGACTTTGAGATGAAAATTGATTCAAATCCGAATAATAGTAGTCATCATAAAATATGTCAGCAGTTCATTAACTTTAATTCGGAAATTAAATGGCTCTTTCTTACAAATGGACGCATTCTACGATTATTAACTAAATATTATCATACCTATTCAAAGGGTTATATCGAATTTGATTTAGAAAATATATTTTCAAATCGAGATGTCAAAGAATTCGAAGCAATGTTTGCAATAGTTCATAAATCTCGATTTATAACAAAGCCAGGAGACCACAAATTTGTAATAGACGAGTTCCAAAAGGAAGCTGTTAAGGAGGGTGTCAAAGTTGGTGACTCTCTTCGTGATAATGTTCATAATGCCCTCGAGTTACTTGGCAATGAATTAATTCAGCAAAATCCTAGATTTTTAGATCTTGTCATGTCTGAAGGAATTGATTTAATGGAATATTATGCTGAATTATTGAGAATAATATACAGAATAATTTTTATACTCTATGCAGAACAACGTGAAATGCTACCTGGGGCAGGAAGTATATATTTTGAAGAATTTTCTCTCTCATCATTAAGAATATTAGCTGAAAAGCCAATAAAAGCTGAAAAGAATTATGATTTATGGAAAAAATTATTTCTGACCTTTAAATTAGTTGGAAAAGGAAATAATTTTCTTGGAATTAATTCTTATGATGGTGAATTATTTGATAATGATAATTTAGATCTTATTTTAAATAATGAAATAAAGATTTCTAACGATAATTTATTGAAGATCATTAGATTATTAACAACCACAGAAAGCAATAATGTAAGGCAAAGAATCAACTTTCTTGAGATTCGCGAAGAAGAAATTGGAGCTATTTATGAATCTTTATTAGATTTTAAACCTTATATAGATGAGATCTCACAATTTCAATTAGTTGCAGGAACCGAGAGGAAAAGTACAGGCTCTTATTATACTCCTAAAGAGTTAATTGATATTCTTATAAGAACAACACTTCAACCTCTTGTAGAGGATCGTCTTAAGGATGCTAAAAATTATGGTAAAAATTTTGAGAATGCCATTTTGGATATTAAAGTTTGTGATCCAGCTTGTGGTGGTGGGACTTTTTTATTAGCTGCATTAGATTTTCTTGGAAAGAAGTTCGCCCAGATCAGAACAAATTCAGATTCTCCTTCAGAAATAGAATTGAGAAGTGCAAGAAGAAAAGTACTCCAATATTGTATTTATGGAGTTGATATGAATCCTCTAGCTGTAGAACTTGCTAAAATTTCATTATGGTTAAGAGCAACGGTTAGAGATAAGCCTTTAAATTTTCTTGATAATCATATCAAATGTGGAAACAGTTTAATTGGTTTTGGGAAAAAGCAAAAAATAAAGAAGATTAAACCTAAAGCCTTTAAAGCAATTAAAGGTAACAAATCTACTGGAATTTCACCAGAGGATAAAAGGGAACAAAATAATGCTAGGGAGATAATTAAAAATGAAATTAAAGAAAGAGAGAAAAAAGGAAAAACTGTAATGATTACATCATACTTAACTACAGAAAAAACAGCAGATATTTGTAGTACTAAATTTCAAGAGATTATTGAATTACCCGAAGATGATTCGAGAAAAATAGAAGAAAAAGAAGAAAAATACGAAAAACTTAGAAAAGATGCGCGTTATCAGTTAGCACTTAAAGAGGCAAATATTTGGACATCAACATTTTTCTGGTCATTTGAGGGAAAGGGTTTAGGTGAGATTCCCAGATATACGACAATAGAACAGTCAAGGAAGAATGTAAAAGATCCAGAATTAAATAAACTAATAGATAGAATTAATGAAATTGCTGAAAATAATCAAATTTTCCATTGGTATGTAGAATTTCCTGAGGTTTTCTCTTCTGAACGAAAAGGGTTTGATTGTATATTAACAAATCCACCCTGGGAAACACTTCAATTAAAAGAAATGGAATTTTTTACTGGATTAAATAATAAGATCCTTAAAGCTCCAAACCAATCAGAACGTAGAAAGTTAATAAAAGATCTCAAAAATGAAAACTACAAACTTTTCCAAAAATACAAAAATGCTTGGCAAGCAATAAAAAAGATGAGTCATTTTTTAAAAAAGTCCGGTTTATTTGATCTTTCAGCTCAAGGGACAATTAATACATACGCATTATTCGTTGAAAGATGTTGGCGTTTAATATCCCCGAATGGGTATACGGGGATTATTTGTCCTACTGGAATAATTATGAATTATTATATGCAAGATCTTTTTAGAACTTTCGTAAAAAACAAGTCAATATTAAGTATGTTTGATTTCGAGAATAGAAAAAAATTATTCGAGATAGATAGTAGATATAGATTTTGTCTTCTTACTTTAGGTGGTAAGAATGTATCTAGAGAAATAATACCAATGACATTTTATACTTATGACTCTATTGAAATTCAAGAATCTCTTTCTATAGTATTTAAAGCTACTCAAGATCTTAAAGAAAAAATTAAGGAATTATCAGAAAATCATATTCTAATTCCCCTCAAGCAAGAAGATTTTCGCCTTTTCAATCCAAATACGATAACATGCCCATCATTTCGGACAATAAAAGATTATCAATTGTTAAAAAATGTTTATAAAAATTCAAAAATAATTATTAATAAAGATATAGAATCTAATAATGTAATTTCTAATCCATGGGATATAAAATTTTACTCCATGTTTCAT
>JARRLT010000142.1:29324-37732 GCA_037386725.1 Promethearchaeota archaeon | reverse complement strand
TCTCCTCCAGCACCTATAACAATATAACTATCCTTTGCACATTGTCTTGCCAATTCAATAGTATGTCCAGCAAATTCACTTTCAAATAATTTATAATTTACTTGAAATTTATCGAGATAATTACAAGCTAAATTTATATGCTCTTTAGATTTTCCAGCGGCACTGGTTGGATTATAAATAATTGCGTGATCTTTCATAATTACGCCTTTAATTAATAATACTAATTTTTTTACAAACTATTTAATATTAGTCCTTATTTTAAGAAACTTTCTTAATTTTAACTTAATTGAATTAATATAAAAATTTTTTCTAAGATTTCTTCAATTCAGTTTGAGAAAATAATATTGACATAGTGATCAAAACTCTTAATCATTTTCTCCTCAGTGTTTCAAATGTGCCATATCCTCCAAAAATATCGTCTAAAATAAAATCCCCGAACGATTGTATTAAAAATGATTGATTTCCTTGTTGATCTTTGAATGGAACCGGAATTATCGGACCATCTTTTGCTTTTAAGACGTGTTTTGTTTCAAATTTATCGATGATTTCTAATTCTGAACTAATTGGAAAGATTCCACTTTCTTCAAATTTTTGATCTATAACTTTTATTGTTTTTAATGGAATATTTTTCCCTTCTTTGAAGAGGAATCCTCCTGTTGATAATCTTCCATCACTTCCAATAATTGCTGCAGGATTTATAGCAAGATTGTCATTAAACCATACCACATAATAAAGCCAATTTCCTACTCCAGTCCAATCTCTAATTCCATATGTATGATCTCGTTGTCCTAAAGCATCTTTTATTTCATAAATATCATTTCCTAATTTTAACTTTCCATTAATCTTTCCAATCTGCTCCCAATGTTTATCACCTGCTTTCTTTCCTAACTCTAAGGATTCTTTACTCATAAACTCACTATATTCATAAACTTTATTTATTGGATTAAAGTTTAAATTGAATTCGCATTTCTTTGATGTTGAAATTAAATTCGGATTAGTTCTAACATTAGGAAGATTTCTAGGATTTTCAACTAAAATCATATTCCCTTTGAATTTATAATTTATCTCTTTTTTTAACAAATCATGAATCATGCCTCCCACTCTCAACTTATCTGGATAGGTTTTTACTATTCTTTCTTGGAAGTATCCACCAACTGATCCATTTGGGAGAAAGAGAAAAAAGAAGGTCATTCCTTCTTTTTTATTTGGTTTGAAACCTAACCTAGTCATGCCACCGATATTTTGTTTTTTATCAAAGAATACATAATAGTAAGATTCATTCCATTCTGGATGTTCAGAACGATGATCTATGTTTGTAATCTTTTCCATTTTATTTTCAGATTGTATATACTTTTTTAATAGAACCTAAATTATAGGTACATTAATGTTTTAATATATTAAAGATAACAGAAAAATAGATAGGTATTTAATATATTATTTTTTGAGGATCCTTATTTCCCCATTATATCCATTAATTTTTACTTTTTGACCAGTTTGGAAGATTTTACACGCATTTGTGATATTAGTAACAGCAGGAATTCCATATTCTCGAGATACAACAGCTCCATGAGAAAGAACACCACCTGTCTCAGTAATTAATCCACCTATCTTGGAAAATACTGGTGTCCAGCCAGGATCTGTCCTTGGAACTATTAATATGTCATCGGGATGGACATTTGAAATATTTTCAATTGTATTTAGTACACGGACTCTCCCAATTCTTATCCCTTGACTTGCTGGGATCCCCCGAAATACTTTTGAATACTTGTCATATTCTAATATATCATTAAATTCACGTGAACCATATAGGAATTTTGGAGGAAGAGAATTCTCGTATTCCTTGAATTTATCACTTCTTTCTTTAACTTTTTGTTTTATTTTGGATATTTTTTCTTTTTCAGTATGATTATTTATTAAATTTTTGATTTCTACCCTTCTTAAAAAGAATACGTCTATAGGATCTTCTAAAATCCCGTATTGATAGAAAATATTTCCGATTTTTAAATAAACTCTTCGATTTCGAGTAATCCATTTATCTAAATTAAATCTTTGTGTTTCTCTAAAGATAATATATTTTTTACTGAAATTTAAGATAATAGAAAATAATTTCCATTTAAGAAATCCTAACCTTTGATTACGAATTTTTGCTTCCACATAATCAGAGATTAGCCTTCTATATTTGTTGTTTTTCTCTTTGATGGAATCTAGATCTTTATCTTGTTCAATTATTAATGATTTGAGAATCTCTATAACATATTTAGGTTCTTCCCCCCATCGAGGGTAATAAGGCTCTCTTGTAAATCCTCGATCTCCATAATTCTGAAGAAATGTTTTAAATAATTGACTAAATTCCTCTACTTCTTTATCTATCTCAGATAATTCATTTAATCTTTCATAAAATTCTTGAGAATGCACTTTTTGAAATAAATCTACTAATTTTGGAGATTTTTGAATCAAGAAAGCTAATTCATGTAATAAATCATTTGTTTCTTTCAATTTATGCTCTAATCCCGAAATGAGTATGGGAAAATACTCTGACGCGCCTTTTTCACCCAAAAATCTCTTTAAAAGATATCTTGTTATTAAATTCATCCCAATATTATGTACTGGAATTCCATAACGTACTAATCGAAAATGATCGATCATTACTTTGTCTAATTCTTCTGCTAAGCTATACAACGAATTAAGATTATTATTGTTTCTAAGAGTTCTAAATTTCTCATCGAAATATTCGCAGAAGGGAAGGAAAACATTTTCTGACCATTCATCATAAACATCAGCAGTTTTTAATATTGATCCATTAGGATCATATACACTCACTCTTATTTCAGCAATTAAGCGATTTACTAACTTGAATGGTAACTCTTTCATGGTTTTTTTGCCAAAGGGACCTTCTCCTTTCGGGAAATAGTTGAGGATATCTTGATTACGAATAAAGGAAGGGATTTCATTTGCTACCTTGGTTTTTAAAACCTTTAAATTAAAATAGACATGCCCGTTAAATAGTTTTAGAAGTTGAGTATCCATTTTTTTGTAGCCCATAATACTATTTAATTCATTATTTACGATTTTTCTTATCTTATAATTCGTCTTAAAATTTAAAAAAGTAAAAATTTCAAAAAATTATATTTTTTTGAGAAATATTCATTTTTTTATATATTGAAAAGAGCCTTTTACTTTATTAAAGATCTATATATTCTTAAAATGAGTTAAATAAACTATTTTAATTTGGCATTACAGCAAGATATTTCAAAATCAATGAACTTCTAAGCTACTTTTAGTTAAAGAAATTATAGGATAATAACAAATTCTTGATTTAGCAAAAATATTATATAGGATTAAAATAAATATAAAAAATAATACAATTAATCAAAGATAACTAAAAGGTAAAAATTGAATATTAATAATACCCTAAGAATTAATGCAGAATCTGAAATCTTTAATTCAAGGAATCAATGGTTAAGTGATATAAGTAAAAATAAAATGATGACATGTTATGCTTTAATTTGTAATGAGGAGTCAATTATTAAAACTCTCAATCTATGTCATAATTCAAAAGATAATTTAATTAAAAATCACAATGTAAGTATAGAAAATTATCGTGTTGCTATAGGAACTGGTATCTCCACACATAAGATAGTTGAAAAATCAGCAGAATTTTTAAATTTTATTTTTATACCTGTATTCTATAAATATGATTATGGTAATGTATTACAAATCGGTCAAGGGGCTGATTACATACTACATGAAAAAGAAGATGTATTTACATTAGAGTCAAAGGGAGTTAATAGTAAGTATAACTGTCCAAAGAAAATTAGTGAGGGAATTGATCAAGTTAAAAAATCATTTAGAATCTTAGAAGATTTGAATATTACATTTGGATTAGTAGGAGAATCTTGTTTTTATGAAAATATTCAATATTTAATTAAGATAAATAATGATCATTTAGATAATAACGAGGAATTGAATATGGATGAAATGAGAAATAAAATTGAGGAAAAATCTAGCTTAATCACCAAAGCTCGGACTCTAGAGTCTTTGAATAAGGAAAAGGAATCAAAAAAAGCATACTACGAAGCGGCATTAAAGGAAAAAGATATAGCCACAAGTTATGAAAAACAAAAATCAAGAAAAGCTAGAATTCATTGGGTATCAGCTATATCATGTGCTTTCAAATCAGATCATTTTATGAAAATGTTTGATTGGATTAACCATTTAGAAACGAATTATGAATTAAATAAAGAGATTCTTGATTTTTTTGGAAGAATAAGGGGGAAAAAGCATATTTTAATTGAAATGTATTTCATATTCCTTAAAATAAGGGAATTGGGAAAATATTTGGAAGATGAATGGATAAATCTCTATAATCCAATATATAATAAAAAAATTTCTAATCTTTTACAACAATATATTGATAATAATTATCTTATCCGAGATAATAAAAATTTTTTACAAGTAAATTCAAACATTAGAAGAAAATTTGAAATTGAAGAAGAAATGTATAGAGAAATACTCTCAAGAGAATTTTCCTCTATATTTATTAAAGAAATTAACAGAATAGTGAAAAAATATGGAAAATTGTCAAGTAAGGAAATTGAAAAAATTGAAAATGAAAAACTGAATGCTACATCCTTCCAATATGGAAGACATATATAAGAGTCAAAAGAATAGGTTTAAAATGAAATGAATAGAATAAATTTACCAGCAAGATCAGAGTTAATAGCAATAATCGAAGAAAGTGAAAATTTAGAGGAAGATCGAAAAAATGAACTTTTTGATATAATCAATGATAATTATAGTGATAACTATAATCTTAACCAATTTAAAGTAGAAAGAATAAAAATTATGGGGAATACAGGAACACTTTATAAAGGTGTCACAATTGACTTTGATCATAGTAAACCAATTACTATAATTAAAGGCAAGAATAATACTGGTAAAACAATGAGTTTTCAAAAAATTAAACATTTCTTTACTCGTTATTACAGCAAATCTTCCACTTATAAAAATTTATTAACAGAATTACAAATAATATTGAAATCTAAAAATGGAAAAACTCAATTTAAGATAGATTTTCATAGTCAATCAGGTTATCGTAATAACAAGAGATTTAAAATTTCAAAACAAGTATTAAATAATAAGAATATTGCTAAGAAAGATGTTGTTATTGATAATCCCCTAAAATTTCTAAAGGAGCATTTTTTTATAAATTATAATCAAAACGAAACGATGTTTTTATCAGAGCTACCAGGTCATTCATTTGTTAACACTTTCTGCTTGGACGAGATTCAATTCAGAAAATTATATCGAATACAGTTTGTTGATAAATTATATGATAAAATAGATATTTGGAGAGAATCTCTTCAAGAAAAAATTGAGTTCCAGGTGCCGGCCGGGATGCTTGCCGATCGCTTTGGGGCGCAGCGAGTGCTGTTCATCTCTGCGCTGTGGTGGGTTGCCGGATGCCTGTTTATCGCAATGCTGGGATAATTTAACCTAAATCATATGGAAGATAAATATGAAGCATTATATCAGATAATTTCTTCTTCTTGTTTTGAATGTAATACAATCATCCCAATAGAAAAATTCAAAGACAGAGTAGAAAAGAGTAAATGTTTCATTTGCGGAATCGGGCAAAAATCATATCAATCGCGATTTAAAATCCTACCTGAAAAGTATGGAGATAATGCGATTGAAGAAAAAGCCAAATTGAAAGGGGAGATAGAAAATCTTAAGCAAAAATTAAAAAGTGTTAACGAACAAGAAAAACTAATAAAAAAGCCCACGGAAATAGAACAAAAGGTTTGGGATGAGATGCTATATTTTCCGACAATTGAGGATTTAAGTAATGAGATTGCAAATGCTAAAGAATTAATTGAATCTTATAATAACAAAATCCCAACATATAAAGGGCATTTAGAAGATACTTTAAATCAAATTTCAGGATATGAAAATAAATTGGAATTCATGAAAAATCAGATTTCCCACGTAGAAGATTTAAAAAGCAAGTTTATTGAGTTTGAAGAATCAAAATATCAAAGATTCAAAAAAGTTATTTTTCTGTATGCAAATAGATTTCTGATGAGTTTTCTTGATACCAAAATAGGAAAATTAGCTTTTAACGAAAATGAAAAACTAATCGTTTTAAATTCTATGTACAAGGATAATGATATGAAAGATTTTAAAGAAGAAAAAACACTATATAATGATTTATCTGTTGGCACAAAATCAAAAGTCGAATTATCATTTGCTCTTGCATTTCTTAGTCTAAATCAAAAATTTTGCATTAGACCATTAGGTTTATTATTTATTGATGGATTAAATTTCCTTGAAGCGAATCTTTTTGAAAATCTATATAATATTTTAAAAGAAAAGTTTGATTACCAGTTAGTAATTTTTACAACAGAAATTTCTGGCTTCAACAAAAAAATAAACCAGTTAAAACTTGATGTTTTCTTTTAACAAGTTATATCATCTTTGCTCAATCCAGAATTTTAATTCTATCTTATTTTGATTTGGCTGAATAATTTATTCTAATAAAACTAGATCTTTTTACTATGAAAACTTAGAAACAGGTTCGCGGGAATAAGGGAATACGACATATGATGATTATTGAAGATGCACAATATTTCGCTTCTCAAAACACATCGGTAAAATCAACTATCTCCTCTTATATTGAAGATATTGCATTATTACTGAGAGGTACGGGAGAATTTTTACTTACATTTACCTTCAAGTTCTTATAGAAAAATAAAATCTCCTTTATCCTCTTCCTCTTTAAGGTCTAATTTCACCTATTTAGAAAATTCAAATTCATTAATAAACTTAAAAATTGGATTTGAATTTTTAAGGAAAGCAATGAGACATTTTCAATCAACTCATCATATAACATCACCTTTTAATTTATATCATCCTCCTTTCGAGTTGGAATAAAATCAAGTATTTCTAAATCGTTAATCCAATGATCAAAGATCTTATTTTGACAATTTTTAATAAATTTTTGTATTACGCTTTTCCCAAAAATACAATTCGTCATAAAAAATAGAATTTACTACAAAAATGGACTTGTTCTAATTGATTATTTTTTCTTAAACTCTATCTACAAGCAAAAAATAGAAGAATTAAAATGATAAAAAAATAATACATAAAATGAATAAGAAAAGACAACGTAGGGCTTATATTTATGAAGATTTCGCGAATTTTGCTAAAAATAATGAAGGAAAATTACTTACTACTAAATTGGAATTTGATAATCTTAGAAGAAATACAGCACCAACTAGAATGAAATTGAAATGGAAATGTGATATAGAATTTCATGGTCCTTGGATTGCTATGGCAAAGGATGTTCTAGGAGGTACTTGGTGTCCTGAATGTTTTCAAGAAAGAAATAGAAAATATACATATCTAAAATGCAAGAAATTAATTGAAGAAAAAGGATTTAAGGAAAATGGAACTAAGGGTCAGCTTTTAACTTCCAAAGGAGAATTTAAAAATATGAAACAAATTCCTAGTCATAGAAAATTGAAATGGTACTGTGGTTTAGAGGGTCACCGACCATGGATTGCAACTCCCAATTCGTTAGATCAAGGAAAATGGTGTCCTACATGTAGAAGAAAAAGAAAGTGGACTTATAATGATTGTGTCGAATTAGCTAAAAATCAAGGTTTAATTGAAAATAAGAGAGAAGGCAAATTATTAACTAAGAAGGAACAATTTAACAAAATTAATGGAGCTAAAGGTCATTCAAAATTAAAATGGTGGTGTGGTGGTGAAGATCATCAACCTTGGTACGCTCCTCCAAACAATATCGACCAAGGGCATTGGTGTCCAGATTGCGCCAATAATCGAAGATTAACTTATCAAGATATGATTACTCTAGCTGAAAGAAGAGGTAAGGAAGAAAACGGAATAAAGGGACAGTTGATTACAACAGAAGAAGAATTTACACCAAAAACACTTAAAAATAAACCTTCTCAAGTAAATTTGAAATGGTGGTGCGGAAAAAGAGATCATGAACCTTGGATTGCAAAATATAATTGGATACAACAAGGATCTTGGTGCCCTCAGTGTTCAAATAGTAAAGGTGAAAACATATGTCGCTGGTATTTTGAGAAAATTTTTAAAAAAACCTTTCCTACAACTCAATTATCAGATCTTTTTGATGATTATAATGGAAGACTCCATTTGGATGGTTATGCTGAAATTTTGATCAATAGGGTAATATACAAAGTAGCTTTTGAATTTAATGGGCAGCAACATTATGAATTCCCAAATTTCTTTCACAAATCATTAGAGGAGTTCAAAGCACAAGTTCAAAATGATAAGATAAAAAAACAATTATGTAAGGATGCCAATATGATTTTAATTGAAGTCCCATATTGGGTAAATGTAAAGATGAATATACCAAC
>JARRLT010000142.1:18997-29282 GCA_037386725.1 Promethearchaeota archaeon | reverse complement strand
ATCGCCACCCGCAGTCTTTAAAAATTTGATAAAATTAAGGATTAAACTAAAAAAACTCATATATCTCACTCCATTCAAAATTATAAAATTGATTTTTCTTCCATTTAAGATAATTGATGTTCACATAATCTACCTAAATTTGATGCCTTTCCACCCACTAAATTTTTATTGGAATCTGATATTTTATGTATATTAATAGCAAGGGGGTCTGTAAATAACATTTTCTTATAAATCCTAATTGTTTTAAACCATTTAAATAATAGATTTTAATTAACTTTCTTTAAAATTTTTTTCAATAATTATATTGGAAAATTACAATTGTTTGAATTGATATGATCTAAATGCAAAAAAATCATAATATAAAATTGCATTAATTAAAAAGAATATCAATTGTGCATATAATAAATGATGATTAACATTAAATTTAAGTGGATATGATATTAGAAAATTGACATAAAAAATCAAGTTATAGTTATATATTTCAATATGTAGAATTAATTAAATTTAGAGATTTTAACAACTTTTAAACCTGATAATTATTGCCTTAAAAAGTTGGTATCGCGTTTCTTTTGACGATAATTATATTTACAGAAAAGTAAAGTCTCCAAAGGCAAAAGATGGTCTGATAAGTTTGAATGGAAAACAATTATTAGAATATGCTTTCGACCAAGTTTTGAATTTTTTAACACAGATGAGCTCTATATTTTCACTCATCTTCAGGAAGAAAGTTATTTAATACCAATGGAAGCTGATGGTGCTATTGATTTATGAAGTAAATAAATAGATAAGGGATTTTTGATGCTAAGCTTGCTATTAAAGCAGCAAGATGCTTAGAAGGGCTTTATTGTTTCCCTCAAGATTAGTTAAAAATTAGAAATCTTGTTTATTTAATTTAAAGTCGAAACAAGAATAATAAATGGATCTAAGAAATAAAATTCGATAATGTGACACAAAAATGGGAAAAACTAAGAAAGTTGGAATTACAGGAAAATACGGGGCACGCTATGGTTCCGTTGTAAGAAAACGAGCAAAAGTTATTCTCGAAAAAATGAAAGGGGATTTGATTTGTCCCAGATGTGAAACTAAAGGGTCAATCCGTAGAGTATCAACAGGGATTTGGCATTGTAGAAAGTGTGATGCCACATTTACTGGCGGTGCATACGATGTTCGAACACCACGAGGGGCTGAATCCTTTCGTATAGCTAAGAGAAGGCGCAGAGAGTTAGAAATAATTGAAGAAGAAGAGAAGGAATGAATGATCAAAATCAAAACTACTTTTCAATAGAATCAACTTTAGAACTTAAATTCAAAAATTTTCATTATAGAGATATCTCTTATAACTCCTTTTTACCTGGTTTTAATAAATTAAAGACTGATAGATCCGAAATTTCAATGGTTAAGGAAGCCAGTTCAATTATTTTTCATATTGCAAGCTCGGATATTACCGCATATAGAGCTTCTGTAAATGAAATTATAAGTTTTGGTAAAATTGTTGATAATACCCTATTTTTAATTGAAAGAATTAATCTTAATCAGTTGAGTGAAGAGACTCAGAAGAAATTCAGAAACCTTCAAAACCTACAGCAAAGTCTTGAATTCATTATTCAACAGAAATTACAATTAGAGAGTACACTAAAAGACACAGAACTCGCTATTGAAGAGTTAGAAAAAATAGAACCCGAAGATGTCGTATACAAATCTATTGGAGGAATTATGGTAAAATCAAATAGGAACACATTATTAGATGAGAAAAAGAATCAGAAAACAAATTATGAGATGCGAGTTAAAACATTAAAACAAAAAGAAGATCGTACAAGAAATCAAATTGAAACCATTAGTAAAAATATACAAGCTGAATTACAAACTCAATAATTTTGATTGAATGTTATGTTTAAATCAAAATTAAAATTTATACTTGATTTTTTAGAAAATAAATCTATATTAATAACAACACATAATACGGCAGATCTTGATGGATTTGCCAGTTCATTTGCATTATCCTTATTTTTAAAGACAATTCTTAAACTAAAATCTATCCAGATTTACTTTTCTAAAGTACAAAAATCAGTAATTGAACTTTCTCAAAAGATCTCTCAGAAATTTCCAAATTCCGATTTTTCATTTGAAGAACAGTTTAATCCAGATGATATTGATGTTATTATAATTTTAGATACAAATAATATAAGTCAAGTGATATTCCCTTTCGATTTAGAATTATCTCAAACAGGAATTCCCTATATTTTCCTAGATCATCATTTTATAAATAGAGAAAATTTACCCGAAGGGAATCTTTCAGCATTAAATCTTGTCGAAGATGATTTTGGCTCTACTTCGGAAATTGTTTGTGAATTAATTCAAGAAAAAGGAATTGAAATTCCTTTGTATTTAAGGATTCTTTTAATAGCGGGAATTCTTTATGATACAGGATATTTTAGATTTGCAACAAATAGAACCTTCGAGAGAGTCGCAAACTTATTACAGAGAGATATCGATTATCAAGAAATTTTACTCCTATTAGAAAGGGAAAATGTCTATTCTGAGAGAATTGCTTTAATTAAAGGTATGCAAAGAGCAGAGTTAATAAAGGTAAATGATTGGCTGATTGGAATTTCTCATGTAGGCAGTTTCGAATCTCGTGTAGCTTCTACACTTTTAAAAATAGGATATGATATAGCGATAGTTTATTCTGAAAAGTCCGGAGAATACAGAATTAGTACCAGAGCTGAAAAAGAAGTATGCTTAAAGACGGGACTACATTTAGGAAAATTACTTGAGGAAATCTCAAATGAATTTGGGGCAAGTGGAGGCGGCCATGATGGTGCTGCTTCTATAACTATAAAAGGAGATTATAAACTTGTTTTCGATAAGATTATTACAGAAATTAAGGAAATTTTAAAACCTTATACAAATTCATTTTATTAGCCGGAGAAACAGGATCAGGAAAAACTAGTCTAATTCGAAGTATAAACGGACTAATTCCACAATTCTATTCTGGGTATTATAAAGGAAATGTGGAAATTGATAACATTAAAACTACAGAAACAACGATTGCGGAGTTATCAAGAAAGGTTGGGATTGTATTTCAAAACCCTGAAAATCAATTAATTTCTATGAATGTTGAGCATGAAATAGTTTTTGGTCCAGAAAACCTGGGATATCCAAAAGAGAAAATAGAAAAAAGATTTAATAACGTAGTACAATTAACTGGGATAGAAAGTATTTTAGATAAACCTCCATTTGAATTAAGTGGAGGGGAACAACAAAGGGTTGCGTTAGCTTCTATTTTAATTCTTCAACCTGAAATCCTTATTTTAGATGAACCAACCGCTAATCTTGATCCATATTTTGCGAAAAAGATACTTCTTTTACTTAAGGACATTCAAGAAAAAGAAGATATAACTATAATTATCAGCGAACATCGAATGGATTTAATACTTTCTCTTATTGACAAGATCATTCTTATGGACAATGGAAAGGTTCTTTTATATGATTCGAAAGATAAAGTTGTAAATAGTGATGAATTTCAACACGTTAATTTAAATAGACCTATAATTTATTCGATCTTTGACAAATTGAAAAAGAAAAATGTTTATAATAAAAATATTCCTGTTTCAATTTCGAGTGCAATCAAAATTTTACAAGAATTAAAGGGGGGAGAATTATAACATTTCTAGAAGAAAATAAGTCTCCAATTATAATGTTTAATCATGTAGGATATACTTATCCAGATGGATCAATAGCCGTTCGAGATGTTTCTCTAAATATAAAAAAAGGGGAATTAGTTGGAATTATGGGTCAAAATGGAGCAGGGAAAACTACTTTAATTAGAACTCTTAATGGATTAATTAGACCTCAGAATGGGGATATTTATATAAAAGGAGAGAATATTAAAACCTCATCAATAGCCCAATTATCAAAATTTGTTGGAATTATCTTCCAAAATCCTACTCATCAGCTTTTCTCTACAACATTAGAAGAAGAACTTAGGTTCTCATTAAAAAGTCTCAAATTAGAAAAAGGGGAAATCGAAGATATAATTGATAAAATCATCCAAAAGTTTAATTTTGAAAAATATCGAAAACGTTCTCCCACTAGGGCAAGATGCTAAAGAAATTGATTTTCTTACTAACTTGATTAAAGAAGAAAGAAAGAAAGGAAAAACTATTATAATTGTAACACATAATATTGAATTTGCGTTAAAACATATTCCGAGAATTATTGTTATGTCTCAAGGAATTATTGTCGCAGATGGAAAAACGGAAAAAATTCTAAATAACCAAACGATTATTGATTATTCTTCTATGATTTTACCTCAAATAAGTGAATTTAGAATTGCCATGGAAGAGATTGGGATTAAATGTCCCAATGATTTAACTTCTGAAGAGCAAATGGTTAATTTTCTATCTGAATACCTTAAAAATAAAATAAAAACCTAAAAAAAGATGATTGGTAATAATGTCGTTAGAATTTCTTAATGCCTTCAAATTTGTGAAAAAAGATTCATTCTTATATAGATTAGATCCTCGAGCAAAATTACTACTCGCATTTATTTATACAATTTTAGCTTTATTATATACAGAAATTATTCCTTTACTATTCATATTTTTAACTTTATTTCCAATTATTGTTTTTGGGAAACTATTAAATGAATGGATTAGAAGCATTCGTGGAATTTCCTTTTTATTCATTATTATTCTTATTTTAAACACTCTTTTTATTCAAAATCATGGGTTTTCCTATGGAATCGCTATGATTATAAGAATAACTGTTATGATCTCCTCATTTTCAATATTCTTTTTAACAGTTGATCCCAATGATCTTGCTTTATCTTTAATTACTATGAAAGTTCCATATGAAAAGGGATTATATCTCAAGTTAAAAATCTATTTCCTTTATTGGTTCCCTTAATAATTTGCTCCATTCGAAGGGCATTTAATGTAGCTGAAGCTCTCGAATCTAGGGCTTTTGGGAGTAGTAAAAGCAGAACTTTTTACTATTCAATTCATTATTCTAAAAGAGATTGGATTATTACTATATATTTAGTAAGTCTTATTGTATTTGGAATATTTATTAGATTTAATTTGCCTATTATGCCTAATTGGTTTTTTTGGAGTTTAATGGTATGATTGAAAAAGAGTTTAATTTAAAAGAACCCGATTTACATTATCATGTAGGATTAAGAATATATTTTAAATCAAAATCATATATTTTTTGCTGTATATCATGTATTAAAATCATTTTTAGATGGAAAAAGTATTTCTAATAAGAAAAATATTGAACTATTATTGTATCTATCTTGTAATCGTCAAATTAGAATAGCTTTAGAAGCATTTGGTATTAATGATGCCAATTTAAGGTCAAAAAAGCTGACTTACTGTATTATATCAACCCATAACAATATAAAGGAGTTAAATAATGAACTTTTACAATTATTAAATGCTAATGAATCTGATATAACTTTAAATAAAAAATCAGAAGAAAAATTCAATAAGGTGAAAAAATTTTTTGAACTTACCAATCTTCACATTAAAACAGTATTAAAATCTTTTGATGTAAGAGATACGGTGGATTTGAATGCAATCCCCTTAGAAAACCTTTTTAAAGGATTGGAAGATCTGATTTGTGAAAAAATGGCACTTTTAAGTTTAGAAAACATATAAAAAGAAATTTTAATGAAATTTCGGTTCAATTTTTATTACATCTTCTTTTCGTAAATAAGAGATTCCAGTTACATTTCCTAAAACTTCTATTCTGATGATCTTATCGGGGTTTTCAAGATCTACTGGACTTTTTATAGGTCGTGCGCATTTTTCAATGAAAGATTTTCTTTCAATTAAATCATTACTTCTTCTATTAAGTTTTATCCTGAAAGTTTCATTTTCTAAGAGATGTTCTTTAAAGGTATTTTTAATCATTTCAGCAATCGTACTTGGTTTCGTTTCACATACATATTGGATTGGTACAATTTTCAATGCATATTGGAAAAAATCAAGATCTTTCTCAATTATTTTCTTGATTCTCTTAATAACTTCTAATTCATTAATTTCGGTTAAAGCAGTTATTAATCCCTGAAATTCTAAATCTAATATAATGGGATATTTATCACCACAAATTAATAATGCAAACCATAATTCTGCTTTGGCATTTTCTTCATTAAAACGAGACGAAGATACTAATAAATTGAAATTATTAATTATCTTTTCCCTCCTTTATAATCCCATTTAAACTTGTAATATATTCCATTAAGATATCTTCGTGAATTTTGCCAATTCTTAAAATTTTGGGCTTTTTTATTGAACAATCGATTATAGTTGTTGGTATCTTAGATTTTGACTTTCCGCCTTCAATGATCAAATCTAAAGGATACATTATTTTATTAGAAACATCCTTTCCACTAATGGATGGATCTTCTCCTGCATAATTAGCTGAAGTTCCGATAATTCCCCCAAAATATCCTCGTTGTTTTAACTTTTTTAAAATTGCCAAAATTATCGGATTTTCTGGAACTCGCAACCCAATGGTGTCTGGAGATGAAGTTACTTCATCTGGAATTATATTATCTGCTTTTTTCTTGAGTATTAGAGTTAATTGGCCTGGCCAGAACCTCTTTGCAAGTTCTTCTGATATCTCATTGAATTCAGCAACTTTTTTAGCTTCTTCCATATCCGCGACTAATAATAGAAATCCTTTAGAGGGATCTCGAAATTTTATATGATATATTCTTTCCACTACTTCTAAGTTCAAAGGGTCCCCTCCAATTCCGTAAACCGAATCGGTAGGAAATGCGATAATTTTTCCCTCTATGATATAATCCACAGCAATGTCAAGAAAAACCTCAATTTCATTGTCCTTTTTTCCTTTAATATCTACTAAGAATCCCATAGTTTAAATATTCAATTTATTTAGATTTTCAAGTAAAACTATTCTATTCCTAAAAATGTAGGGTTTCCAAAAAATTTAATCTGTTTCTTAAATATAAAATAAAAAATAAGTAGAAAAAATAGTTATATAAATAAAATCATTCGGTGTAATCTTCTTGGCATTTTAATTCTGCTTCAATCTTCTTCCATTGTTTATCTATTCTTTTTTGTAACTCAATTATGGATTTTTCTGAGATTGAAGAGAATCGTTTTTGTCTTGAAATATAATCTGCGAGTGGTGTTCTTTTTGATGGATCCAATAATCTTTTGGACTTTTTAGATAATGTCATTACTCCATTTTCCACTTCATATAGAATCCATGCACCCGTGCTTACAGCCAACCTTGCCATCTCTATAGTTTCATCAGAACCAAAACCCCATCCAGGAGGACAAGGGGCGAGAATATGGATATATTTACATCCTTCAATTTCTTTTGCTTTCCTAAACTTTTCAAAAAGATCGGTTGGTTCTGAAATTGAACAAGTTGCAACATAAGGTATGTCATGTGCTTCCATAATGCGTGGTAAATCTTTCTTATATTGTTCTTTCCCAAAAGGAGTTGTAGTAGTTTTTGCTCCATGAGGAGTACTGCTAGAACGTTGAACTCCAGTATTCATATATGCTTCGTTATCATAACAAACATAGATCATATCAGTGTTCCTTTCAGCGGCTCCGCTTAATCCTTGTATTCCTATATCTGTAGTCCCTCCATCACCCGCAAAGGTCATTGATGTCATATCTTTCCAAGGACCTTCTGGAAATCTATATGCTTTAGCTTTGAAGGCAGCCGAAACTCCTGTTGCAGCTGCAGCTCCAGCAGCAAAAGCCATATTAATAAATGGAAACTTTGGAGCTGTTTTAGGCCATAATCCAACAACCACATTCAAGCAAGATGCTGGTGCCACTAATGAAGTTTTAGGACCTAAAGCCTTCATTGCCCATCTCAATGCTAATTCTAGACCACAACCTGCACAACATGAATTTCCTGGAAGAAAATATTCCTCTGAACAGCTTTTTAATGCTTCTTTTATGCTAACCATTTTATTTAACCTCCAATTTTCCATGCCATAGGGTACCATCTAATAGATCTTCTGGATATTCCCCTGTTTCATGGAGATGTACTAATATTTTTAATTGATCTTTTTGTTGCTCAACTGACACTTCTCTTCCTCCCAATCCAGATATCATTGGGAGTATTGTTGTATCTGTTCCAGAATTATGTAAAGCTGTTTTAACTTCACTACTTACTGGTCCTCCAGTAGGAGAACCAAAAGCGGTAGCTCGATCCATGATTCCCAAAATTTTTATCTTCTTTGCAACTTTTCTAATATCTTCCTTAGGAAAAGGTCTAAAGTGTCGTAATTTTATGGAACCAACTTTATAGCCTTCTTCCCTTAATTCATCTACTGCTTGTTCCATTTGTAATGCGAGATCTCCATATATGAGCATTGCAACATCGGCATCATTTATGCGGTATTCTTCAATAAGTCCATTTCCATAACTTCTACCAAACTTTTTCTCAAATTCTTTTGTTACTTCCTTGATCTTATCGATTGCTCTTAATTGAGCTTCGTGTATTTTCATCCGGAACTCACTATAAAATCCTGATGGCATGATTAAATTCCCATGCATCATTGGACGATCTGGATCAAGGAAAATGTGTGGCCAACCTTTTTCATCTGGTAAAGGTGGTAAGAATTCGTCAACTTTCTCTTGATCTTCTATTTGTACTGGTTTTGAGGTGTGAGATACAACAAATCCTCCATATGCTACAAATTTTGGAAGAAGAATTTCCTGATCTTCACATAATTTATAAGACATTAAGATTTCATCATATACTTCTTGATGATTTGAAACAAAACAGCTCATCCAACCAGTATCTCTTTGAGAAATAACATCGCTAAAATCTGCCCAGATATTCCAAGGAGGGGCTGGACCTCGACTTGCAATAGCGGTTACTATTGGTAATCTTGCACCAGCAGCCCAATGGAGCATTTCATTCATATAAAAAAGACCTTGCCCTGATGTAGCAGTAAAAGTTCTAGTACCGGCAATACTAGCACCAACAATTGATGCCATAACAGAGTGTTCACTTTCTACTTTTATGTATTGCGTACCTGGCATTAACCCACCATCAACAAACTCTGAAAGTTTTTCGACTACCGTAGTCTGGGGTGTAATAGGATAAGCGCTTATAACTTGAACTCTAGCGGATTTTGCTGCATAAGCAGCCGATATATTACCTTTAATTATTTTTGTTTCTTGATTTTGAATAAATTCCTTTTGTTCACTTTCAGTCATCTTCTATTTCACTCTCCCTCAACATTTCAATCTTTTTTGTGGGACATTCTTTTGCACAAATTCCACATCCCTTACAATAGTCTAAATCAATTTTGAAAGTACCATCTTCATCTTGACTAATTGCACCTTCAGGACAATACATCCAACAGATACCACATTTATTACACTCTTCTTTATTTATCTTCGGTCTAAAAGTACGCCAATCTCCAGTTCTTCCCATACTTCCCTTTATAGGGAATGAAATTGGGATTGGAGGTAACTCTTTCCAATTTTTATATTCTTGAATCTTCGGTCGTTCTTCCTTTGATTTACAAATATTCTTCCATTTTTCTGTGTCTGACATATATTATTTAACCTCCTTGACTGATTCAAATGCGTCTGAGGCAACTTTCATATTATTTTCTAACCTTCTTTCCCCAAATTCTTCTTTTATAACTTTCTTCATAACATTTAAATTATAAAAACCGGTAACTTTTCCAAAGGCGCCTAACATCGGAATATTAAGGATTGGACCACTTGCATGCATAAATCCTCTCTCAATACAAATTCCAGTAGCATCTACAATAAAAATCTTGATATTTTTAGGCAAGTTATATTTCTCTGTATCAATTGGTTTGTCATTATTAGCAATGATAGTCACTCCTTCTTTAATGCTTTGTTTAATTAGAGGAATATCTAATAATGTAACATCGAAAAGTAAAATATAATCTGGATCAACAACACTATCATAAGTTTTTATCTGTTGTGTTCTTGATATTTTGGTAAATGCTTGAATTGGTGCCCCTCTACGTTCAGCCCCGATTATTGGGATCGCAATCGCATCTTTAAAACCAGTTTCATATGTGAATTGTGCCAATAATTGGCTTGCGGTAATGGCCGTTTGTCCTCCACGTCCATGAAATACTATTTCCACAATCTCGCTATTTTCATTTTCTTTCATTTTTCCCATCTTTTTCCTAATTTTATGCGTCAAAAGTATTCTTTAATTGATGTATGAATTATATTGTTAAAGATAGACTTTTATATTTAACTCAATAATTCCTTAAGTTGATATAATGAAAATA
>JARRLT010000142.1:0-18967 GCA_037386725.1 Promethearchaeota archaeon | reverse complement strand
AAAGAACAATTTTCGTTGAAATGTCCGGCGTGTCAGAAAGGAATTATTGAAATTATCAAAACAGAATATGATCTACCAGATCAAGATAAAATGCTTATTCTGAAATTTGAATGTAATAATTGTAATTTTCATAAAAATGATATTATTCCTCTTACTACTCGAATTGAGCCAGGTATTAGTTCTTTAAAAGTAACTAACGAGATAGATCTTAAATCAAAAGTTTATCGTTCCCCTACGGGAAAGTTAGAGATTCCAGAATTAGAGGTAATAGTTACACCAGGTCCCCGTGCTCAATTTTATTTCACTAATATTGAAGGAATTTTAATGCGATTTGAAGATGCTGTAAATATTTATGAAAAAAACCTTGATAAGAATGATCCTGAGAAAATAGAAGTAGGAAAAATCTTAAAAGACTTGAAAAAAGCAATGAGAGGAGAACTAAATTTCACAGTTAAATTGACTGATGAATCAGGAGGAAGTTATATTATTCCTGAAGATAAGTCAAAATATACATTTGAAAAAATTGATCTTGAACATAATAACATGAAAGGATAATATTAAAAATTTAACAAAAATACTATATTAATTTATATTAATCTAAATTAAAAATTTAAACTGAAAGTAAACAAAAAGGAGGACGTGAATTAAAATGGTTAAAAGAATCGGAATATTAACTGGAGGAGGCGATTGCCCAGGTCTTAATAGTGTTATCTATGGAATCATGTTGAAAGCTTTTGATGAGGGAATGGAATGTGTAGGTATCGAGAAAGGTTGGAAAGGATTTATGGAAAATAAAACTATTCCACTCAATATTTCTGAACATGATGACTTACATACAGAAGGAGGGACATTTTTATATACAAGTAGAACCAATCCGTTTAAGGCATTAAGAACTATAGGGGATGAGGAAGAAAAAGAAAGGTTGAGGAAGGAAATTTCAACAGAAATGGCATCTAAATTTGAGGATTTAGGTATTTATGCTTTAATTGCCATTGGTGGTGACGATACTCTCGGAGTAGCAGAGACGATGCATCAATATACAGGGGCGAATGTTATTGGGTGTCCAAAAACAATCGATAATGATCTTAAAGGTACAGATTACACTTTTGGTTTTTGGAGTGCGGTACAATTAGCTTCTAATTCAATGGATAATCTTACTACAACTGCACGCTCTCATCAAAGAATCTTTGTTGTAGAAATCATGGGACGAGATGCGGGTTTTCTAACGGTATATAGCGGGATTTCAAGTGGATCTGATATTATCTTAATCCCCGAAACTCCCTTTGATTTTGAGAAACATATTGTTGAGGTATTAAGAAGGCGGGTAATAGGGGGACATAAATATCACATTATTGCTTGTTCTGAGGGAGCATATCCATCTAAAGAATCCTTGGAAAGAGATTTTCAAACGATTTCCAAAGAAACTATTGAAAAGTTACCCAAAGATGCTTTTGGAAATCCAATCCTTCCTACCTTAAATATGTCTCAAATCTTAGTTAATGAAATTAAATTACGAGACGATTTACGTAAAATTTTCGAAGAGAATAATACAAATTTTGAATGCAGGAGTGTTGTATTAGGTCATACTATGAGAGCAGGAACTCCGAATGCGTTTGATAGGATTTTAGGATTACGTTTAGGTCTTGCCGCAATGAAATTAGTTATAAATAACGATTTCGGCAATATGGTAGCTTTGAAAGGTAATGACATTAAGACTGTACCGTTGAAAGATGGTGTAGGAAAGAAGTACGTCGAAAAAGATAGTGATATTATTGAATTACGCAATTTAATGGTCAAAACTCGATATAAATCCAGAGAAATAGATTAGAAATTAAAAATTTATTGTCTTTTATACTTTCTTTTTGTTTCTATTTTAATTGTGGTAGGATTTAAAAAGAAAATAAAACTTTAGCCGTAATGTTTTTCTTGTTCTTGGTCAGCATCCAATGCATCTTGTTCTAGATCTCTACCAAGCCATTTATCACTTAGGATCTCTTTATAGTATTCATGTTGTATGATTAAAGACATTATTTCACTCGTACCAGTCCAAATCATACTCAACCTTGCATCTCTAAGTAACCTTTCAATTGGATAAACTGTGGTGTAACCAATCCCACCCATAACCTGCATGGCTAGATTAATAACATCCCAACATTTTTCCGTTGAAAATTTCTTAGATTCCGAAACTAATCTTCTTTGGACACTTGGAGGAGCTCCATTATCTATGGCAGTTGCTGTGTTATATACAATTGATCTTGCGGCATCTAAAAGAGTAATTCCTTCAGAAATTTTAAAATTAACACCTTCAAACTTTTTTATTATTTGACCAAATGCCTTTCGTTTTGTACTATATTTTGAGGCTATTCTCATGCACGCACGTGCTGTTCCAAGAATTCCGGAAGCGCTAGTCAATCTTTCGGGTACCATCATCTGGTAAAAAATCCGTCCTCCTGTACCTTCTCCCATTATTAGATTTTCTTCAGGAACTTCTACATCTTCAAATACCAATCTCCCTGCGCCTCCTCCTCGAGTTCCCATAAGACCGTAAATATAATCAGTTTTTACATTTTCTGTTCTATCTACAATAAATAGACTTATAGATTCACGAGAGGGTGCATTTGGATCTGTTTTTGCATAAACCAAAAAGAAATCTGCTCCTTCTGCGCCTACTACAAATCGTTTCTCACCATTTAATATATAATGGTCTCCTTCTTTAACTGCTGTAGTCGTTGCACCAAAAAAGTCAGATCCTCCTCGAGGTTCGGTAAGTGCTTCTGCCGTAAATTTTTCTCCCTTCAACATCGGAACCAAATATCTCTGTTTTTGATCTTCAGAACCAAACATATTTATTGCTTCCCCGCAAATGCTTACAAGAGAATATAGGCATCCTAAAGACATTCCAAGAACTCCAACAAAGAATGAGGGACTTCATTTTTCACAAACTCTCTTGTCTCATCCCTTATTTTCTTTTCTTTTTCTCCAATGATATAATCAAACATACTTAATCAAAAGTTATTTTTGAATTATAATTAATTAGTATAAAATAAGAGACATTAAATTACTTTATTCTTATATCTTAATTCACTGTGATCCTTAAATCAAACTTAATTTGTCTAAGTACCTTTATTGTTTTAGGCAGAATCATTTAGTCAATATAATTTATCTAATTTAATACTGATAATTATTTTAGACCCATTATACATTTCTTAACTCAAGAGAAATCGCTTGTTCAGGACATGTAGATACACATAATCCACAATCGAAACATTTTTTCTCATTATAGAGAAGACTGTCAAATTCAATAGACCTCGCTTGAAAAACACATCTCTGAACACAGCTTCCGCAATTAACACAATTTTCTGGATCGGTTTTTGATATAAATTTAGAAGGACTTATAGGAGCATAAGTTAAGTTCCTCACAAGACTTCCAAGAGTATGGCAGCAGCAAGGACAACAACTACAAATAATTCGAGGTTTTTCTTCTCCTTTCATTATATAAGATAAGTGTACTAATCCTGCTTCATGCGTTTTCTGAAGGATTTCTAAAGCCTTATCCAAATTAATTAATCGGGAGGTTTTATCTTTATCTTGAATTACTTCATCAGCTTTTTCATCCATAATTAAACATACCTCTATAGGAGCGTCACAATTCTTATTTTCTATCTTACAACCACAATTTTGAACTCTAATATGACTTGCTTCTTTTAAAATTTCTCGCATTTCTTCAAATTGATAAATTTTGTGGTTTCCTTCGAGTTTAAATTCCACTGGAATGGTCAAAACTTTCTCAATGTCTTCATTTATCTCTATGAGATCCTCCCTTGAATAATAATTCAGATGTTTAAATCTTTTTGAATCCAATTATATTTACGTAACTTCTATATTTTCCTTTTTGAGAATATGAAATTTAATTTAAAATTTAGTATTCTTTAACATTTTAAGTTTCGTTATAGAGAGAATTTTAAAAAAACTATCTTTCTAAAGATCTTCGTGAAATAAAGGTTTCTCGAAGTTTTATATATCCCTACATGTCATGAAGATATATATGGAGGTGATAAAAAATAGGAAAGTAAGTTTAATAAAAAGTTGATTTTAGGAATTTTAATATCAACTTTTATTAATAATTCATAAAATCTAAGAAAAAAAGAAATAAAAAGATTATAGATTAATTACTTTAATTCAAATACTTCTTTTGCCCTTTGTTCGTTAATTTCATTTTTAACAAGATCCCATAATTCACCATAAAAGAACTC
This sequence comes from Promethearchaeota archaeon, assembly GCA_037386725.1. Classification (GTDB taxonomy): domain Archaea; phylum Asgardarchaeota; class Lokiarchaeia; order Sigyniarchaeales; family SOKP01; genus JARRLT01. Next base: position 14,714 of record JARRLT010000142.1, on the reverse strand, counting down.
TTTATCATTTTTAACCACAATTGGTAAACTCTCAACACAAGCACTCATATCGCAAAAAATGTTGTTAAATGTCTCATTTTTCATTAAGGGGTCATCAAAATCATCTGGATCTTGATAATCTAAGACTTTATAATTAACACCCTTTTCTTTCAACCAATCAAGTAATTAAATATTGGTTTAGCTTTCGTAAATTTTCTTACATACGTGACACCATAGGAATTAGTCCACAATATAACTATGAGATTTTTGAAAAATAAAAAATCTTTTTAAATTAAGGATTAAGATTTTAATTATGAATCGGGGAAAGTATACAACAGAAATTTATGATTTATTATATTATTGTGAACAATACAAGAGCGGGAAGAAAGTATTAGATTGTGGGGCGGGGGGAGCCTATCCAAAACTTGCCCTTTTTGCCGATAAAAGCTATGAATTATTTGGCATTGATTCAAGTATTGAGTCCCTTCAAAAAGCCTATAATTTTGCAAAAGAAAATCAAATAGAAATAAACTTAAAAAAGGCAGATATTCGAGAAATTCCTTTTCCCGATGCAAGTTTTGATGTTGTATATTCATATAACACAATTTTTCATCTAAGAAAGCGAGGAATAAAAAAAGCAATTGATGAAATCATTAGAGTATTGAAACCTAAGGGGATTGGATATATAAACTTTCTTGATGTAAAGGATGTAATTCATAAAACAGATAAAGAAGATGCTCCTGGGGAATTTATAAATCCTAGTAATGGATATGATGCGATTCATACTTTATTGACTACAAATGAATGTGAAGCAATGTTAAATAAAGTTAAAATTTTAGAAAGGCAAAGAAAATATATTAATAATATTAGCTCAAATTATAAGGAAACATTTGGATATTTAGATTATTACTTTCAAAAATAGAATACGCAGCAAAACTCTGACACATTTTATTTATTTACTGTTTACATCACTTAATCTTTCTATTATATATAATATATATATGTTTACAATGTCTATCTTCTTGTAATCTTATATGTAATTCTATAGGAAAATTCAAATATTAGACAATCATCTTTTAAAACAACCAATTAATTCAAAAATAAGATTAAAATTAAAAAGAGATGAAATAATTGTTTGCCTCACTTCTTGATATGAATATCTTTTTGTATATTATATTATTGATTTTAGACTTAATACAAGGTATAGTTTTTTGTATTTTAGTTTATACAGATGCAAAGAATAGGGATATGAATGCTACTAATATGGTACTACTTGTGATTTTTCTAGGTCCGATAGGGTTTTTAAAAAATAATAATCTCTTATTCTAACTTTAAGTCATAGAAAAAAGAAAAATTATCACCAAATTTACTCTTGGAAGAACTATTGATTCGATTTTTCTCTTATTTCTTTCTTGAAATTATATAATACTCCCCTATTAGAAGATTTATTCCAATAGGGGAGACCCCCCTGGGGTATTTTGTCGGCGAAGTTTCTCCGCCATATTATAATATTAAATCTTTGATAATATGAATTTCGAACTTAACAAACTTAACAAAATCATAATTCAAGTTTTTCACCTTTAAATTTATAAAATCTATATTTTCATAATCAGATCTGTTTTTCAAATTCGAAACTTGAATTAGATTTTCGATAAAAAGTTTTAAGATTATCTTCATCAAAATTTATAAGTTTAAAGTAAGATAGTAGCTCTAGAAAATAAAAGATAAATATAAAATTCTCTCTATCATATGGTCTTAAATACAATATCAAATAAAGCTGGGTGGTATTTAAGTGAGATTTCGGGGTGCTTTTCATCTAATGAAAATATTGCTATAACAGATTTAAAAACGATAAACCGATATCACTTAAATCCAGGATATTATATTAAGATCAAAAATATTGATAATTCTAAATCAGAAGATAAGTTTATTTTATTACCTTATTTAGAAACCTACAAAAAGAGTGAATATTTCATTCAGAATATAGTTAATCAACTTTATAATTCCCAATATGGAAATCGAATCAATCCAGATTTTTTGAATTCTTTACATCATTTAATTTATCAATTTCATAATTTAAACAACCTCTCAAAACGAATAAGATTTTTAGATCTCGATTTGGATTTAGAAAAAGAATCACTTAAGAAAAATTTTCGAATAGGGCTTCCTGAGTATTGGTTAGAGGATAACAATATTGATTTAGGAGATCTCGTTTTACTTCGAAATGATTATCCTCCTCCAATTCTATTTTAAGTCTTCTACTATTAAAAGATAATACTAATTTAATAGAAGCGAATATTCGGAAAAATCAGATTCTCAATACTAATTCATACTTAAAATTAATAAAACCCCATAATTTAGAAGAATTTTTTAAAATAAAATTGATTATTCATATTAATGGAGCAATTTTTCGAAGTTTATACTTATACACCATGGGATAATTTAAATACAAAAACCCTTTCAAAAGTGAAATTATTATCGTTAAAAAGTATTTTTAAAAATTATCCCATCATAGAACAAAAATTTTTTAATGATATCACAGAAAAAATTGGCAATCAATCTCATTATTCAAAATATCAAACTATTAGACGTGTAGTTGGTCCCAATGAAGAGGACTACGATATTTCAAATTGGAATTTCTTATGGGCAAGGGATGATCAGAGAAGGATATATCAGTTTTTAATACAACGCATTAAAAAAGATGAAAAAATCAAATTTTTAATTATATTAGCAGCTAAGGGGAACTCAATTGCCCAAGATCAAAAATTATTCCCAATTTCTGAAGAAGATCTTAAAAAGAAAAAAGTTTCAGATTATTTGAAGAGTTTACCAAATATTGAAGGGCAATGGTTCCCTAATTTCGCTCCAAAATGTCCTATATGTGGTAGCCAGATGGTTCAATTAACGGGTTATAGAACTGGATTCGGGAAATTGGTCTGTCCTCAATGCGGATATAATAAATTATAATTTAGTTTTACTTAAATGAGTATTTAATCGTGAAATTAATTAAATAGCTATGATATTATTATTTCAATATTAAGTTTAGTGAGTTAAGGATATATGTTTGTAGCAGCACTTGATTTAGGAACAACGGGTTGTCGTACCTTTATTTTTGACCTTGCTGGAACCATTATTTCGCAAGATTATCAAGAGTGGAAAAGTTTATACCCCAAACCATCTTTTGTTGAACAAGATGCTAATATTTGGTGGAAATCAATAAAAACAACAATTGAATCAGCAATTAAGAAAGGTGGTATCGATGAAACTGATATTGTTAGTTTATCGGTCACAAATCAAAGGGAAACAATTGTTCCAGTAGATAAAAATGGAGAGCCCCTTCATAATGCCTTGGTTTGGCAAGATAGAAGGACTGTAGAGCAAGTTGATTTTATAAAAGAAAAAATCGGAATAGATAAAATATATAAAACAACAGGTTTAACAATTGATCCCTACTTTTCTGCCACAAAAATTCTATGGTTTAAACAAGAGAAGCCAGAGATTTACAATCAGACTCATAAATTCCTTCTTGTTTCAGATTTCATAATCCATAAATTAACTGGAAAATTCATGACAGATTTTTCAAATGCCTCAAGAACTATGCTTTTCGATATAAATAAATTAAAATATTCTGACGAAATCGCCTCAGAATTAGAATTGGATTTAGATAAAATGCCAGATCCTGTTGAAAGTGGGGTAGATATAGGTGAAATCGTAACAAGTGAAACTGAATTTGATAAAAAAACATTAGTTATCACTGGTGCAGGAGATCAGCAATCAGCAGCTTTAGGGGTTGGTGTCACCTCTCCTGGAGAAATAAAATGTACTACTGGTACTGGTAGTTTTATTTTAGCTTACTTGAATGAACCAAAATTTGATCCCGAAAAGAGAGTACTTTGTAGTTGTCATGCTATTCCAGGAGCATGGGTGCAAGAAGCAAGTGTTTTTACGACTGGAGCCGTTTTACGTTGGTTTAGGGATGAAGTGGGACATTTAGAATGTGAAAAAGCTGAAGATGAAGGTTCTGATCCTTATGATCTTATGACTGCCGAAGCAGAAGATTCCACAATTGGAGCAAATGGATTATTATTAATTCCTCATCTTGTAGGTGCTGGTGCTCCACATTGGAATCCATATTCTAAAGGTATTCTTTTTGGGTTATCACTCGGTCATAAGAGAAGAGATCTTTTTAGGTCAATCCTAGAAGGAGTAGCTTTTGAGATAAGAAAAAATATCGAAGTTTTTAAGAATATAGGTATAGATCCTGTTGAACTTAAACTTACTGGCGGTGGATCTCGCTCGGATTTATGGAATCAAATTATGGCCGACGTTTTAAACATTACATGTACCAGAAATGTTATAGAAGAATCAACATCTTTGGGCGCTGCAATCCTAGCCGCTTCTGGTGCGGGACTTTTTCCAGATATTTCGGAAGCAGCAAAAAATTTGTGTAAGGTGGAGAAAAAGTTTATCCCTGATGAGAAAAACCATGAGTTCTACACAAAATTATATGACTTTTCCTATAATCTCTATAATTCTTTAGAAAGTCAAAATCGGTATATAGTGTTTGATAGTCTTTTTCATGATAAGAAAAATCCATAAAATTATTTTCTATTTTTAAAATCTAATTTTATCAAAATTATTTTGTATCTTTACTAGAAAAAAACAATTAAATTCGAAGATAGTTATTTATAGTTTGAAATAGTTAATCTAAAATTTTGAACATAAAATATTGAGATTATAATTAAATATTGATGAGAAATGGAGAATTCTGAGGAAAATTTGGGAAATGAACCAGTTTTAAGTAGTAAACTTAATTTATCACCGAAACAAAAACATATAGGCACGGTTTTTTATATTATCATAGTTATTGCGTTTGTAATTACGGTTGCGGGAACTATTTATACATTTGCAGATATTGTTGCTCCAACGGGAAAGTTTGAAGCTTTTCTAGAATTAAACTTAGGATATCAAATTATGATAATAGCGGGCTTTTTAGCTGGATTATTCTTTTTACTCATATTCTTTTTCGGTTTGTACAAGAAGGGAAGAAAAGCAATATTAAAGCTAATTTTTAGAAAAAGAGAACTCGAGGAAAAGTATAAAAGTCGTTTAGATGTAAAACTTGTTGCAGGAGGGCTTCTCGTTAGTATAATTGCTATAATAGTGGGAATTTCTATTGGATTATTCTTAGATTTACTATCAAGGGGACAATCTGAATTTTCATTTATTGCGATTTTGGCTAATTTTTCAGGTGGGCAATTAATATTGTTTGTGGGGATTCTAATTTTTGTGGTAATTGGCTTTAAATTCACAGATATTATTATAATACGCAGATTATATTATTTTTTCAATAATATCATAAATAACACGAGATTTATTTAAAATTAAATCAGTAAAAATAAAAAAACAAAGAAAAAAATTAGTTTAATTAATCATCTATTTTTTCTGGTTTTTGTTTTGAAATCTTTAATTTGGTTTTTGCGTTAATTTCTTTTGATAAAGATCCTAAATTCTTTTCGTACTCTGATCTTAATACCTTCTCTCTTGATCTTAACTCTAAATCTGGAATCTTTTTCTTTTTTAGGTTCTTTTTAAATTTTCGAATCTTTCTGACAGGTTTCGGATATTTTAAGACTCTCTGATATGCAATTAGATATCCACTTATCCCGATTGTAGCAGCAACACCGACTATTGTTAAAACTTGAAACAAAAAGGTTTCACCAGGGGGTCTGATAACATTTAACGTAATTCTAAAACGTTCAAATTCGTAGTCATCTCCAGCAAAAGCAGTGATTGTTATTATATAGGTACCTTCTCGGAGATTGCTTAAACTTGCCTCGTAAACTCCGTCGTTGTTTTTATCAGTTAATGTCCCTTGACCAAGTTCCCAAGTATATCTCACAGTAGCATTCTTAATGGTGGTATTAAAATCCAAGTTATTCAAAGAAATTTTAAGATTAAAAATATCTCCAGGGCGTTTGTTAATCGCTGATTCATTGTGCCCTACTAATTCTATATTGGTTCTAATTCTCATAACGTCGATCCTTAATACAGCGGTTAATGGTTCATAGTATTCTTGTTTGATAGAAATAGTTAAAAAACGAACACCAATATCAAGATCTTTAGTATTTATTATTATTGAGTATTGGGACCATTTTATAGACTTATTTAAGTTTTGTCCGATACCTTCTCCAACAATTTCCACTGATGCATTATTAAGATAATAATGTTGTTGGAAATCAAGATACCTTACAGTAATATTAAGATTTGAATTAATTGGAACCTCTAAATATTTATCTAGAGTTTTATCTTTTTCATTTAATATTATTTGAAGATCAGTGGGACGTTCTCTTACTTGAATTGATAAGGCAATGGTCTGTGAGGTATAATTTTCTTTAGATGCTGAAATAGTTAAATAATTATATCCAATATTTAATAAGTTTGAATTAATGGAAAAAGTATAGCCTTGAGATCCTTCAGTGAATAAATCAGAAATTTGGGAACCATTAATATCAATAATTGCCTTAGATACCAAGTAAGATTTAAGAGCATCGGAATAATTTGCGGTAATTAAAAATTGTTCATTCCAAAAAGTTGAATAAGTTCTATTAAATGTCTTATCTCTACCATCAATATAAAGTTTTAAATTGGTCTCCCTTCTTGATACTTCAACTTTGAGAATTATTGTTTGCGGGTTATAATTCGTTTTTTCAGCAACTATCGTTAAATAAGTAATACCTACTCCCAAATCCTTCGTATTTAGTAAATAAGTGTAATTTAATGGGATTTCAGTAAATTTATCTGAATATTTCGAACTTTGGATAGTTATATTTGCATAGTTTATAAAATTAAAATATTCATCAAGATATTCTAAATTAATAGATATCGTAGTATTCCATTCTTGTTTAACAGAAAGCCCTAAGTCAATTTCATCTGTCTTATTAACACCATTAATATATATATTTAGACTGGTTGATTTTACAATTATCTCTAAGCGTAAAGTTATAGTTTTAGGTTCGAAATTAGTTTTCTCTGCGATAATAGTTAAATAATTAACACCCCAATTCATATTATCTGATTGAAGGATTATTGAATAATTACCTGTTTCGCCCGAAATTTCATTAAAGGGGTTATTGAATCCAGATCCCGTTAAATTAACATTAGCGTTGCCAACTGGAGATCCATCTAAATCATAATAGAATATTGTAAGATTGTAAAATTCTCCAATCGAAAGTGAGTCTAATTCAACAACGTTTCCTGATATACTTGTTTTAATCCCATTGATATAAAGACTTACATTGGTTTGCTTCTGAACAATTTCAATAGTTAGTGTCAAAGATTGTGGTAGGTATCCCTCTCTTGTAGCATAGATGGTTAGAAAGTTAATTCCATAATTTAAATTAGCTGTGTTTAAAAGATAAGTATAATTTCCATGACTATTATCGGATAAGATGTTTGAAATACCTGATCCGTTTATTGTTACGGTAGCCCCGGGAATAAAATCCATAGGAGCATCTTGAAGAATGTATTCAAGAGAAATATTTAAATATCTATCTGCTTCTATGGTTATGTGTGGATTGTTAGTATAATCCGTTCCGTTTAAGAAAAATTTATAAGATGTTCCTATAGCATCAATTATTATTGTTAACGTTTGAGAATCTGATGTATAATTTTCCTTTGTTGCTGTTATAGTTAAAAAATTAACGCCCAATCCTAATATCGAAGTATTTAATGTAAAATAATATTGATTATTATTCCCATCAAAAGAACCTAAGTTGCTAGATCCTTTAAATAGACTAATATTTGCACCATATATAAAATTATAGGTCGAATTATCTATATAAGTAATATTTATATCCAATTGATTCCCAGAATTCAAAGTTTGTTGTGTTTCTTCTATACTATTTAAATAAACTTTATCAATAAATGCCGAACGATCTTTAACCGTAATTGTGAAAAGTTCAGTGTAAGTTAAATAATATTTCTTTGATGCATCAATTCTCAAATAATTATTCCCAAATTCTAACTGCTTCGAATCTATAGTGATATTATATTGATCATATTTTGTATTGTTTTCAAGATAATTATCAAATCCAGCTCCTCTTAATCTAACAGACGCATTGGGAATGAAAGATCCATCGGTACTATTTTTATAAATTACCGTAATATTAATCTTGTCTCCATATTGAACTTCAATTGAATTTCTTTGTACTTCATTTAAATATAAGTTCAAGTCAGTATAAAAGAAATTCGTCTGCTATAAAAACTTGGATGGCAATAGAGACATTATAGTTTAGGGGTATCAATGATGCAATATCAAAGCTTGCCTCTTGAGAAAAAGATCTGACATCATCTAATTTGATTGTTTCTCTAAATTGTGATCCATTTACTATTATTCGGAATTCCGAGTTAGGTGAAGTCGAAGGCCAAGGTGTATTGATAGTATAATCAAATTTAAGAATTGCACTTTGGACAGAGGCAGTGTTCTTTGGTAGTTTGTTTCCTATCTGGTTCCATGAGAGAGATATTGAAGGATTAATTTTCTTTTCATATGTGAGAGTTAAGTTAACATTCTGGAACCTTAGATCATTCCAAAAATCATAATCTGCTCCATTATAGTTGTCTGCAGAATGAATATATATTCCTATAATTAGTGTAAAATTGTTATGTCCGTCATCAACAGCTAAAACATTTTCAAGCGAATCGATTATTGCTTGTTCATTTTTAGTTTGTATATATTCTGCAATACTATAATTACTTGTAGCTTCTTCTCCCAATTTAGGAGGTTGCGTGAAAGCTATTTGATAGGTATTATATGTGTTTACATCTAAATCTGCAACTTCAACAAAAAATTGTGTATAATCATAACTTGCACTCTGATCGAGAGGGTAAGTACCATATGTTGACCATCTACTATACTGATCACCTTCAACATCAATATTGCGATCAACCTGTGCACTTATAAATGCCTTTAAATTTGCAGAAGTAATCTTATAATCGGACATATCTACATTAAAACTTACATACGTTTTCCAAAAAATTATAGGTGTTTGATCCGCATCATTATCTCTAAATTCATGACTAGTATGAGCACCAGTCGAGTCAATATCACTCGGTCCTGAACTTCCTTGTCCATTCGGTTCTAATTGAGGCTGGGTTTTTTGAAATTGTACCCAAGTACCGCTATTTATTGTAGAATTTAAAATTACTTCCTTTTTTCTTTCTTCTCCTATTTTTTTCAGATGTCCAGGGATCTATATTATTAGTGAAATTTCCATTCTTAAGCCATTCTTTTGTATATTTATCTTCAACAACTCCTTGGGTTTTAACATTACTTTTGTCAGAATTATAGCTAAGGTTATCAGAAGTCATTCCATTGGGTAGGAATAACCTTGTATTAAAAAGAAATAGAGTTATAACTACAGATAAAAATAGAACTTTTTTACATAATAATTTTTTATTAAATTTCATATATATTCTTAAACCTTTCGTGACATTAGAACGAAAGAAAATTTCGTCCCTTAAAAAAACCCTAGGTTTTTTAACCTATTTATATTTAAGTAGTGAAGTTTATAAGGACAGATCAACCGCTATTATCATAGGTATAATTATTATCCAATTACTTGAAAAATTATGATACAAGCAATATTAAGCTATCAATTTGTTTTAAACGAATTAGATACTGGAGAAGTTGAACCAGAATTCAAACCGATATATTTAGAGTTTAACAATGAAAAATTCTCGAATCAAAACTACGAAAATTTAATTACAAAAAGTGGAATTTTCTCTATTTTTTACCAACATACCACAAGCGTTCACGAAATTACTGGTGAATTCAAGAACTTTTATTCTGGAAGATTGAAAGAAAATCCTTACAGAGTAATCTCCTATTTCAAGCAACTTTCTAATGGAGCTCAATATATTACTATTTCATTATTTTCTTTAAGTGATGAAGTAACTATATTTGAACGTCTCATCAAATCTATGTCTCAAAGGTTAGATAAACTTTTTGAGACATTAGAAAGGGCTAAGCGAACGAATCAACTTTCATTACTGACTGATCTTAATGAAAAAATTGGAAAAGAGATAAAATTCACAATATTCCAAATTGAAAGATTATCAAATTTAGATAAATTACAGAAATCTGCTTTAGTATTTAGTAATGAAGCTCGACTCAAAATATTAGAAACCTTAAGAGAGCGTCCCGTTTCAAAGAGTGAAATGCGCGAAATATTAGAGAAATTAACAGATAATCCTAACGTAGACTTACTTTTAGAGCCATTTCTAGAATTAAATTTGATTAAGCGGGATTGGGTAAAAGGTAAAAGGGATAAATATACAGGAATTGTAAAAAGTGAAGGAGAATTTCTTTTTTTAACTAAAGATATATCACTCATTCGAGTTCCAAATTTAGATTTATTGGAAAAGTTAGAAGGATTCAATAAATATTTGTATGCTAAATTTAAGTCACGTTTTTTTAGTTAATCCCTAATAAGCTAAAAGTAAATTCTTCATCGTGTTTAGAAAGGTTTTCAATTGATTAATAATATCCTCTCTATAATCATTCCCTATTTTGAAGAATAAAACTGAAATTTCCTTCTGCTCTGCGATCTCAGTTATTTGAAATTCATTCATTAACATAGACCAATTAGTCTCTTCAGAGACTCTTATACCGACAGAAATTATGTTAGATTTCTTCATACTTTTTAAGATATCAATTAAAATTTCATTCCAGTTAGGATTGATATGTTCTATTTCTCTTCCATCAAAGATACAAAAAACACCATCTGTATCTTTTAACTTATACTTATTGAAGTTATAAAGTTCTAATATTAATCCATTAGAGTATACCCGATGATTTCCATTTTTCTTATTATCAATTTCTTGAATATTCTCCTTAAGTTCAATTTCATTGATTATTTGAAAACCAGGATTCCACATAGAATCTTCAGACATGAAAGTGAGAGTTAAATTCTCTTTATAATCAAATATTGAATTTAATTCTTTCTGAATCTCATTTTTTAATCTTTCTTCCTCAATTTCTTTACTTCTTAGAATAAAATGGTAGGAAAGTAATTTAAATGCATCCTCTACATTATCTCCTGTTAAAGCACTTGTTTCTACATAGGAAATTTTAGACTTTATTGATCCAGAAATATTAGATAAATCGGAATAGTTTGATAACTCCGATCTTTTATAGTAATCGGATAATTCTGAAAGATCCTTTGCCAACGATTTTCCTTCTTCAAAAGATACCATTCTTTGATCTTCTAAGTCTTTTTTATTTCCAATAATAATTATGGGTAAATCTTCATTTTCTATAAAATCCCTCAGTTCATTATGCCAATATGTAATATTTTCAAAAGATTCTCTTGAAGTTAAATCAAAAACTATGAATGCCGCTTGAGTTCCATTGTAATAAGTCTTTCTATATCTTTTAAAATATCTCTGTGCTCCGATATCCCATATCATAAGTCCAATTCTATTATTAAACGCCTCAAACTCATGAGAAATAATATTTAACCCGATAGTAGCTCGATAGTCGTGTAAAAATGCATTGTCAACAAATCTCCTAATCAATGAGGTTTTTCCTACCTCATGATCTCCAATTATAATAAACTTGAATCTATATGATTCATTGTTATTAACTCTTGATTCATAGATCTGGTTACTGATTCTGTTTGAAGGTGGTTTACAAATACCCTCAACATCAAAATCTGGAAATGATAATATATAATTATCACCTTCCTCTAAAAGTAAGATCTGTGCTACTTTTTCAGCTAAGAAATATGCATATGGAGAGATCCTATCAATCTCAGCCATAATATCCAAAACAATACTCAATGTAGTTGATTCATCAATTGATATAAAAAGAAGCCGATAATCTTCTGTGTCAAAGTTAGCGGTTCCAAACTTTTTAAACGCAAACTCATGACGAATTCTTTCTATCATTGGATTAACAACAGCAGTTAAAAAAGATACGATTTCCATATCAATTTTTTTCCTTTTTTCCCCGGCAATCATCAATCCATCCTCGTCGGAGACTATTGCTGCGACTATATCTTCATCTTTTTCAAGAAATTGATTTAAAAGATCTGAAAACAATTGAACTTTTCTTACCATCTCTTTCGCCACGATCCTTTTACATAAAAAGATATTAAATTCAAATATAAATAATCGAAATTATATTTTTATATTATTAGATAATATAATGATATTCTAAAAATTACAAGAATATTTAGATTTATTAATTTTATCTTATAAGATATCAAATTATTATCAATATAAAAAATAATTTTGTCTCTAAAGAGGGTTTAAGGTTGTATTTATTCAAAGAAAAAGATCAAGTTTCTATTAATTATATGTGTAAAGCGTGTTTGGAAAATATCACTTTTAAAATTTCTCAAAAAGAATATAATAATGTAAAAGATTTCCCGTTTGAAAAAATTTCCATCCATGGTATACCAGAGCACAAATTGAAAGTTCTAATCGATAAAAATCTAGAAATTGAGAATTTTGAAATAGAAAAATTGGACGAAGAAAAAGAAATTTCTTCTTCTGAACAATTAACTAAACAAGTTCTGAGTGATTTGGGATTATCTGATGAGGAAATAGAATTATATTTCCTAACTGCTAGAAGAGATGCTGTATCCTTAGGTGAAATGGCATTATTAATTGATAAGTCTAAGGAAGAATGTGATGAGATTGCTAAAAAATTTATTAATAAAGGATTATACAAAGAAATTGTAGGTGCTACACCTCATTTCGCACCTCTCCCTCCTTATGCTGCTTTAGTTTATCAATTAGAAACTTTTCATGATTACATTGATAATATTCAGGCTAATGCCCCAGTAAAGTTAGAGAAATCGTTTAATCAACTTGAATCTCAATCTTTAGGTGTTAAAGATCTTAAAGATTATGTAGGGTTTATACAAAATTTAAAAGAAAATACTTTAAAGCAAATAAAAAATCAACAAGACAATATTAATAATATTTTCAGAGGAATAGAGCGGATTAAAGAAGTTTCTAGAGAGATTAATGAATTTGATACTACGACAAGAATGATTCTGAATAACCAGATTAAAAACTTTAAAAATGAATTCAATGATCTTAATGAGAAAATGTCTGATGGAATTGAAAATCAGATAAAAAACTTTAAATCGAATTTCAACAATATGAATGATGAAATTAGCGAGGCAATTGAATCACAGATTAATAATCTCTCCGTTCAATTTGAAATTATTAAAGAAAGAGTAAAAAATAATTTACAGAAATTACACTTGGGTATTGTACAAAAAACTGTTGAAAAAGTTATTCAAAATGTTTTCAAAGGATGGATAAGTGAGATTAAAGAAAGTTTGACTAGTGAATTACAACAAATCAATGATATATCAAGAAATTCGCTTGAAAATACAACCAAAAATCTAAAAAATCAATTGGTTGAAATTGATCAAATAACTACAAATGGACTTCGCCGTACAACTCAAGACTTTAATGAGAATTTTGTGACTCAATTAGAAAAATCAATTGAAAAGACCACTAAAAATGTGAATGGAATTACCAATTCTACAGAAAAGTCTGGAGAAGAATTTAAAGAAGTATTCTTAAACTTAAGTAAAGATTTCAATACAGCTGTAGTAATGGCGGAAGAAAGAATCAAAGATATTTCTGATAATATATTTAGATCTTTTAAGGATCTAAGAGGTACATTCTCAGATGAAGTCCTAAATACTCTAGAAGACGTACTAAAAAACATTTTAAGTCGTTTAAAACAAAGCAAAACTACAACCATAGAATTTTGGGATCAAGCCAGGGCGACTTCCATTTTTTCCATGCAAGATATTTGGTTTATTAGATCTATTGAAAGTGCAAAAGCACATCTTAATAATCAAATATCAAAAACAAAAATGAGACTATTAATTATAACTCCTGAAATATCGGACATTGATCCTCAAAAAATTGTAGAAGCACCCAAACATATTAACATCCGAATTGTATCTTTTATAGATCCTAATAATCCCAAACATGTTAGAGTTTTAAGGATATTAGATGATCTTCCCAATGTCACCTACAGACATAGAGATTTACAAAACCTTTGGGGGGTAAGTAGGGATTACGAAGAAGTTATCTTATGTGTTGTATCAAAGACCGAAGTTTATGGAAAAATAACAATTGAAATTGGAGGAATTGGAAGTATAATTGAAGAACATATAAAAATTTTTACTCCAATATTGGAAGAGGCATGGGTTAAAAAAATTCACTCAAAGAAATAGTTAAAATTGAAATTTCAAATGATAATCCAAGAACTCAAAAATCTAAACCTCGTATTGGAATAGAGCAACTAAATAAATATGGTGGGGAAAAATTAGTAAAAAATCTGGAAGGCTCTATACCTAAAGATAACGAAAAAAGTATCGTAAATATCTCACGAACGGTAAAGTTTCCATTAAAAGAAGATATAACCACTAGAGAAGATCTAAGACATTTTGTTGAAGCATTAGAAAATAATATCTCAAAAATGACTGAGAGCCAATTAATTCAAAAATTACTAATTTTACATGAAATGATCAATAAGATCATTGGTTATTCGAGTGTTTTAGATACTATTAAAAAATCGATCGATGATTTAATTCCAAAAGAAGAATTATTAAATAGTGCGGAGCAAAAAGTCATAATTAAAAAGTTAAAATTTTGGGAACAAAAACTGGGAATATAAGTGTTTTAGAAATTTAATC